>NZ_CEYNTP010000144.1:0-7207 GCF_982873095.1 Lentiprolixibacter sp.
TCCACAGATCCATCCACATCCCCTTTGAGGATAATATTGAGTTCCTGGAATTCGCCCAGTGCAATTCGCCTTCCAATTTCGTCCAGCGTAATATGCCTTTGGGTACGAACCGCCTGTTCCCGCTGGAGCTGACTCCGTTTAGCGGCAATTTGCTTGGCTTCTTTTTCGTCTTCAAGCACATTGAATTTATCGCCTGCCTGGGGAGCACCATCCAAACCTAAGATAGAAATTGGCGTGGAGGGTCCGGCAATTTTCACCGCTTTACCCCGCTCATCCTGCATGGCCCTGATCTTTCCACTACAGGTACCAGCTAGCACATAATCCCCGATATGCAGCGTTCCCGCCTGCACCAGGATGGTAGATACATATCCTCTCCCCTTATCGAGGAAAGCTTCCACAACCGTTCCGTTGGCATGTTTGTCCGGGTTTGCTTTCAGTTCGAGCAGTTCGGCTTCCAGCAGCACTTTTTCCAACAATTCTTTGACGCCCTCGCCTGTTTTTGCAGAAATATCGTGTGACTGGATTTTTCCACCCCAGTCCTCAACCAGCAGGTTCATGTTGGCCAGGCCTTCCTTGATCTTATCCGGATTGGCCGTAGGACGGTCAATTTTATTTATAGCAAAAACGATAGGTACGCCTGCCGCCTGGGCATGGCTGATCGCTTCCTTGGTCTGTGGCATGATATCGTCATCTGCCGCGATCACGATAATCGCAATATCCGTTACCTGTGCCCCACGTGCCCTCATCGCCGTAAAGGCTTCGTGCCCGGGTGTATCCAGGAAGGTAATTTTTTGTCCGTTAGACAGGGTAACCCCGTACGCACCAATGTGCTGGGTGATCCCCCCGCTCTCCCCGGCGATAACGTTTTCCTGACGAATGTAATCCAGCAGGGAGGTCTTACCGTGGTCAACGTGTCCCATCACCGTGACAATGGGCGCCCTCGGTTTAAGATCTTTTGGATCGTCTTCCTCCTCCTCTATGGTCTCCTCAATATCCGCCTTGACAAATTCCACTTCATAGCCAAATTCGTCTGCAACGATCGACAAGGTTTCCGCATCCAGGCGCTGGTTCATGGTCACCATGATCCCAAGCGACATACAGGCCGAAATAATATCTGTAATGGGGACTTCCATCATGGTGGCCACCTCCCCTACGGTAACAAACTCCGTTACTTTGAGGATCTTGCTTTCCAGTTCCTGTTGTTCCAGGTCCTTTTCTGTCTGCTGCCTGTGCAGTTCCCGTTTATCGCGGCGGTATTTGGCTCCTTTGCCTTTTTTGGATTTCCCCTGAAGTTTTTCAAGGGTTTCCCTTACCTGCTTTTGCACTTCCTCCTCCGAGGGTTCTACACGAGGTGTTCCCGCAAAACGCGGTCCTTTTTTGCCTCCTGTACGTGCCCGCCCTTCAGAACCACGGCTGCTTACAATACGCTTTCTGCGTTTTTTCCTGTCCGCTTTATCCGGCTTGGCTTCGGTTTCCTTTTTCTTCTTTGGTTTCTCGAACTTGGAGAGGTCGATCTTATCGCCCATAATCTTGGGCCCGGATAATTTCTGGTATTGGGTCTCGATTGCCTCTGGCTTAGCCTGTACCTCTTCCTTCTTGGCAGTAGTCTTTACTTCCTTCTTCTCTGCAGGGGCTTCCGGGGCTTTCTCCTCTTTTTGAGGTTTGGGTTCTGGTTTTTTGTCCAGGTCGATCTTCCCAACCTTTTTCGGACCGCTAAGCTCTACCTTAGCTTTGACCACTTCCCTGGCTGCAGAACGCTTCTCCTGTGCCAGCCTTTTTTCTTCCTGCTCCTGTTCCAGTTGCAATCTTAAGGCTTCTTTTTCCTTTCGCTTTTCCTCACCAACTTCCATGGAAGCCGCTTTCTTGCTCATATCCGTCTGGAACTCATCAAGGAGGACCTGATAAACATCATTGGAAATCTTGGTGGTTGGTCTGGCCTCCACTTTGTGTCCTTTGGATGCCAGAAACTCAACCGCCCTGTCCAACGATATATTGAGTTCCCTGAGAACTTTGTTAAGCCTTATTTTTGCGCCTTCTGCCATAAAAATGCTTTACCTCTCTAAAAATTCAGTGCTAATATATAGTTTAATCTTCAAATTCCTCCTTGAGGATACGCACTACATCGTATATGGTTTCTTCCTCAAGGTCCGTGCGCTTAACCAGGTCGTCAACATCCTGCTCCAGCACACTTCGGGCCGTATCCAGCCCAATTTTCTTTAATTCTTCTATGATCCAGGACTCGATCTCATCTGAGAACTCCGTGAGTTCCACATCTTCTTCCACTCCTTCTCGGAATACATCTATCTCATAACCAGTAAGTTGCCCGGCGAGCCGGATGTTGTGTCCTCCGCGGCCAATGGCCTTGGACACCTCCTCGGGTTTCAGGTAGACCTGGGCTGTCATATTCTCATCATTCAGTTTAACGGAGGACACCCTGGCCGGACTCAGGGCCCGGGTGACCATCAACTGAGGATTGTTGGTCCAGTTGATCACATCTATATTTTCATTCCCCAATTCTCTGACGATACCGTGGATACGGGATCCTTTCATCCCAACACAGGCACCTACCGGGTCTATGCGGTCATCGTAGGAATCCACTGCCACCTTGGCTTTTTCACCGGGGATACGGACCGCTTTCTTTATGGTAATCAGGCCATCAAATACCTCAGGGATTTCCTGGAAGAACAATTGCTCCAGGAATATAGGGGAGGTACGAGACATGATGATCAAAGGTTTATTTCCTTTGAGTTCCACACTTTCGATAATCCCCCGTACATTGTCTCCTTTGCGGAAGAAATCAGAAGGGATCTGCTTTTCTTTAGGGAGAATAATTTCATTGCCTTCGTCATCCAGCAGGATGATAGCCTTATGGCGGATATGGTGTACTTCTGCCGTATAGATTTCCCCTTCGAGATCTTTGAATTGCTTGTAGATCGTGGTATTGTCGTGTTCGTGGATCTTCGAGATCAGGTTTTGTCTCAGCGCCAGGATCGCCCTTCTGCCGAGGTCAACCAGTTTAACTTCCTCTGATACGTCCTCACCTACCTCAAAATCAGGTTCAATCTTTCGGGCCTCACTCAGGGAGATTTCTTCATTGGGTTCTTCCACTTCACCGTCTTCCACAACTACCCGGTTCCTCCAGATCTCCAAATCCCCTTTGTCCGGGTTGATAATGATATCAAAATTATCATCAGATCCGAATTTCTTTTTCAAAGCATTCCTGAAAACATCTTCCAGAATAGCCATAAGCGTTACCCGGTCGATGAATTTGTCATCCTTAAACTCTGAGAAGGATTCAATCAATGCAATATTTTCCATGAGCTACCTAATTAAAAATTCAATTTCACCTTTGCTTCCTCAATATCCGTAATCGGTATTTGTTGTTTCTTCAACACCGTAGTCTTTCCCTTACCCACCGTTTTGGGTTCCCTGGTTTTCCATTCCAATATGATATGGTCCTCTTCGGCTGCCGTCAGGTTACCCTCAAATTGCCCATCTGATGTGCGCACTGCGAGTTTCCTTCCGATGTTCTTCCGATATTGCCGGGGATTACTTATCGGTGCCGTAGCACCGGCCGAAGTGACTTCCAGAGAAAAATCGAACTCCTCGCGATCAAGCCCCCCTTCAATGGAACGGCTCACAGCAACGCAATCACTCAGGCGTACCCCCTCGTCGCCGTCAATAACGATCTTGATCGTATTGTCTGCAGACACCTTCATATCGATCAAAAAGAGGGAAGGGTTGTTTTTTAATTCCCTTTCCAGTAACTGGACCACCTTTTCCTTCAACATAAATTTCAGTAATAAAAGAGGGGACTAAGTGTCCCCTCATGAATACATTACTATCCGTTCAGTGGTGCAAATATACAACAAATATTCTCATCCCAAACAGTCCCGTACACGGAAAATCAAAGCCCGAAATTCTTTTCCCAGCTTTGAGGATTAAATACTACCTTTAATATATAAGGAAGGTTACTCCTTGCTAAACCTGCTATACAACTTATGGATATTTTCTCCTCATACAACCTGATCATTGAAGCCTCGGTAATCCTGATCCTTTCCTTCTGGTTCAACACCTTATCGCGGAAAACCAATATCCCCTCGGTGCTTATGCTCATTATCCTCGGGATTATCCTCCAATATGTGGCCCTGGCCTTTGTTGACCAATTACCTGATCTTTTCCCGGTTCTGGAGGTCCTCGGAATAATCGGTCTTATTATGATCGTACTGGAAGCCGCACTGGAGCTGGAGCTGCGGAAGGACAAAATTTGGATCCTTTTGAAATCGCTGGCCATAGCCCTTATGGGCCTGGGCCTGTCGGCCTGGGTAGCTGCCTGGATTTTGTATTCCCTGGTCCCCGATATGAGCATGGCACAGGCCTGGGTCTATGCAACCCCATTGTCTATATTATCAAGTGCGATCATCATACCCAGTGTGGGAAGGCTGCCTGAAGAAAAGAAAGAGTTTCACATTTATGAAAGTACCTTTTCGGATATTGCCGGGATCATCCTCTTCTATTTCCTCTTGGGACAGCTGAATCCAGCCGAAGGAGGTAGTGTTGGGGGGTTTGCCGGAAGCGTGTTGCTTACCGTTGTTATTTCTGTTGTTGCCAGTTATGTTATTATCCTGATCTTTCAATCCATCCGTTCGCAGGCCAAGCAATTCCTGCTGATCGCAGTCCTCCTGTTGCTATATGCCATAGGCAAAAAACTCCACCTCTCTTCCCTCATCATCATTCTGGTCTTTGGCCTGGTCATCGCCAACATGAAACTCTTTTTTGGAGGGCCTCTGAAAAAATACCTAAAGGAAGAGCAGGCAAAACAGATCTACAAGGAACTACATATCATTACCCTGGAATCTGCCTTTGTGGTCCGCACTTTTTTCTTTGTGGTTTTTGGGATCACAATTGTACTGTCCACATTGTTGAGTGTAAGGGTCTTACTGATCAGTATCCTGATCCTGGCATCCATCTACGGGATACGATACGTACTGCTTCGAACGTTTGTGGGCAAGGATCTTTTCCCACAGCTGTTTGTTGCGCCCAGGGGACTGATCACCATTCTACTCTTCTATGCCATCCCTTCAGAATTTGAGGCAGCCAGTTTTGAACCGGGGATATTGCTGTTTGTGATCATTGGCACCAGCCTTATCATGACCTGGGCCATGATACGGGACAAGAAAAGAATGGTGCCCGAACCTGTTGAAAATGAAGTGGCGCCTATACCAGCCAAAGAACATGAACAGGAAGAACACGGGGATAATCCCCCTCTCGATTTGGAATGAATATCCTTTATATAGATCAAAATTAGAAGCGCATGAGCAGCTTTGGCTTTAAGAAACTGGAGCCGTATTTGAGTGAGTTCGTCTATGGGGGAATGGACGGCTGTGTAACCACTTTTGCTGTGGTGGCCGGGTCCGTTGGGGCCAGCCTGGACAGTGCGATCATAATCATACTCGGGTTTGCAAATTTACTCGCAGACGGTTTCGCCATGTCTGTAGGGGCCTACCTTTCCACCAAAACTGAGAAAGAACAGTATGACAAGCACCGCCAGATCACTGGTAAAAGTGTGGAGGAAGTACATGAAACGGAAAAACAGTATATCCGGAAAATTTATTCGGAAAAAGGGTTTGAGGGAGAGCTGCTGAACCAGGTGGTGGAGGTGATCACCGGGGAAAAGGAACGTTGGGTGGACGTAAAAATGAAGGAAGGCCTGAAAATGAGCCGGCAGCAAAAATCCCCCCTGCTCATCGGGGGCATTACTTACGCGTCCTTTATCTTGATCGGCCTGATCCCCTTATTGATATTTGTGATCGATTACCTGAAGCCTGTAGGACATGACCTCTTTTTAATATCCTCCATCCTCACCGCAGGGGGCTTTCTCTTCATCGGATGGCTCAAAGCCTATGTAAATCAAACCCGCATCCTGAAAGGAATATCAGAGACCCTGGGCCTTGGAGCGATTGCAGCCCTGGTAGCCTACTATGTTGGGAATTTTTTGGAGCATTTACTCACTTAGCCCTTCTGACATCAAGCCACATTGTATTAGTCAGCTACAAACTCTTGTACTATTGAAAACCAATTTTCCGGATCCCTTCGTGACTGATTTTAATGGCTTCCAGGGGTTTCAGTCCGTCGAAGGTCCGGTCCTGCTCTACCATGAAGTATTCCATACCTGAAAGTTCTTTCTTATCGAGGATGCTTTTAAAATCGATTTCCCCCTGGCCCACGGGAGCAAAACGCCCCTGCTTGTCCATGTCCTTGACATGCCACATTTTAAAGCGCCCTGGATATTTCTCAAAGTAAGCGATAGGGTTTGCGCCCGCCTTGGTTACCCAGTATAAATCCATCTGGAAATTGACGTATTCCGGACTGAGCTCTTCCAATAAATAATCGATAGGGGCCACCCCATTTTCATCAGGTTTGAATTCGAAATCGTGGTTGTGATACAGGAGTTGCAATCCTGCTGCCGCACACTTTTTACCCAAGACTTCAAGGATACCCGCCAGATCTTCCACAGTCCCCTTCATCCCCATACTGCTGGTCTCGCGGTCATAGGTAAACATCCCCATAGGAGGAACAGGCACCACAAAGTAGGTAAAACCTGCTGCCTTCACATCGGCGATCATGTTGTCTGCATTTTCGAGGGTAACACTGCCCTGGTGGGTACTCATAGGTCGGAGCCCCAGTCTTTTTAATTCCGAACGAAACTCCTCTGGGGACATCCCGTAGAATTTACCGTTTTGGTAACCCGCAGCTTCCACGTAGGCATACCCAGTATTGGAAACTTTTTCCAGGGTCTCGACCGGATTCTTGCTCATTTCTGCCCTAACGGTGTATAATGCAAGCCCTCCCATCTTTTCCTGGGCACTCAAATTAAGGTTGAACAAAAAGGTAAATAGAAGTGTCCAAAGACCTATCACGTTAATAAGCTTTCGATTTTTCATATTGAAGAATGGTTTTAGAAATGTCTTTTTATTGGGCAGCCAGTCATAGAACCCTCCGGGCCGAACGTCCTCACTGCCGTGATCCCCGTAAGGAATTAAAGATACCGTTTTAAATATTATTCCGGTAAACAAAGTAGGAGAAGTTGTTGTGCCGATTGCTGCCATAAAAAAACCCCTGGGGTGCGGAGCGCATCAAAGGGGCTTTTACGTTGGCCTACTAGGACTCGAACCTAGAATGACTGGACCAAAACCAGTAGTGTTGC
>NZ_CEYNTP010000145.1:0-7187 GCF_982873095.1 Lentiprolixibacter sp.
TTTTAAATTTTGAGTTAGTCCTAACGCTGCATTATAAACACTTACTTGGCGTTTGCTTTGTAAAACTTGATCATCTTAGGAATTACTACCCCTAAATCACCGTGAATCACATAATCGGCAATTTTGTTAATTGGCGCTTCAGGATCGTTATTAATAGAAATTATCATGGAAGCATCCTGCATTCCAGCAGTATGTTGGATGGCTCCTGAAATTCCTGCAGCTATATATAACTTAGGTCTTACCGTTGTGCCGGTTTGCCCAATCTGACGATTATGATCAATAAAACCAGCATCTACAGCTGCTCTTGAGCCCCCTACTTCGCCTCCTAATAACTCAGCTAGTTCTTCCAGGAGTTCAAAATTTTCTTTTGAACCAACCCCATAACCGCCAGCTACAATAATTGGAGCTTCTTTAAGATTAACATCTGATTCCTCTATATGTCGTTCAATAATTTTTACTGCAAAATCTTCTTCCTTAACCACAGCGTTTACATCAACTTCAACAATTTCCGATTTATAATTTTCATCATAAATCTCTTTCTTCATAACACCTTCTCTTACAGTAGCCATTTGTGGATGCTGATCCCAATTTATAATGTTTGCCATTATACTACCTCCAAAAGCAGGGCGTATTGCATACAGCAAATCTTTATATAATTTCTTTTCCTTCTTTACGAAGTGATCTCCGATGTCCAAGATGGTGGTATCAGCAGTTAATCCGCAATTTAGCGCTGAAGCCAGTCGAGGTGCTAGGTCCCTACCTACGGATGTAGCTCCAAACAATACTATTTGTGGATCTTCCTGTTTCAACAAATGTGTAGCTAAAGACGAGTGAGGCAAGGTTCTATAAGGCTCTAGCCGTTTATCATCTGCGATATATATTTTGTCAACACCAAATGGTGAAACCTGACTTTGTATTTTATCTAGTTTACTGCCAAAAACCATAGCTTCAAGCGGACAACCTAATTTTATGGCCAGTTTTTTACCGGTTGATAATAACTCCAAGCTTATTTCTGCAACTTTTTGATTTTCAACTTCGCAATAAACAAATACGCTTTTCATTTGAATTCAATTTATTGGTTATTATCCGATTGTATGGTGTTCAATCAATTCTATTATCATGCCTTCAATATCAGAATCAGAATCAGTCAAAACTTTAGCTTCACTTGCAGTTAAAACAACACTTTCTACACTTTTAACTTTTGTTGGTGAACCTGAAAGTCCAATTTTTGATATTTCTGCATCAATATCTTCAACCCCCCATTCTGGAATGGTTAAATAGGGTCTTTTTGCATGTAATGCCTTCATAAACTCATCATTCCTCTTCATTTCGGAATTAGTTCTGGCATATTTATATTGCATTACGCGCTTAGCTTCCTTAGATCTGCAGGCTGGAGAAGCACCATGTACTGTCATTAAACATGGTAAGGGAGAAGAAACAGTCTCAACGCCTTTTGATAATCTACGTTTTGCAACAACCTCATCATTGGTAATTGAAATGACTTCTTCAACATAGGTTACTTGAGGTATTCCTAATTTTTCTGCACATTGAGGTCCTACCTGAGCAGTATCTCCATCAATGGCCTGTCTTCCACACATTATGATATCAAAAGAAGCTAATTTTTTAATTGCTTTTACCAGTGTATAACTTGTTGCCAAAGTATCTGCGCCTCCAAAACGCTTATCAGAAATCATAATTCCATTATCAGCTCCTCTATATAGACTATCCCTAATAATATCCGCAGCTCTTCTTGGACCCATTGTCATAACGGTAATTTCTGTTTCAGGAATCCTGTCTTTTAAATTAAGGGCTAATTCTAAAGCATGTAAATCGTCTGGATTAAATACTGTATCCAATTTTCCTCTGTTAACAGTACCGTCAGGTTTCATTGCGTCAGGACCGACGTGCCTGGTATCAGGCACTTGCTTTATAAGTACAACTATTTTTAGTGGTCTCATATATGTTATTTGAATTGTATTGATAAACGTGACCTAATTTAGAACTTCTTTTTCGTGAAAAAGGTGACATAACTCATGCTTAAGAAAAAAATGACACAAAAAAAAGAGGCCTAAAAACTAGACCTCTTTTAAATTGAAAATATATTTAAGATTACTTCTTTCTTGCTTTTTTAACGGTTTCTGCAACAGATTCTTCAGGAGCGTTGTTTTTCATAAAATCTTCCATTATTGCAGTACTAACTCCCATATTTGAGAATCCACCATCATGGAATAAGTTTTGAAGCGTTACTTTCTTTGTTAAATCCGAGAATAGCGTTACAATATAATCTGCACATTCTAGTGCAGTTGCATTACCAAGTGGTGACATTTTTTCCGCAAAAGCCAAGAAACCGTCAAATCCTTTTACTCCACTGCCAGCTGTTGTTGGTGTTGGGGATTGTGAAATAGTATTGACTCTTACTTTCTTATCTCTCCCGAAGAAATAACCAAAACTGCGGGCGACAGATTCTAAATAGGCTTTATTATCTGCCATATCATTATAATCTGGAAATACACGTTGCGCTGCCATATACGTCAATCCCACAATACTTCCCCATTCACTAACAGCGTCTTTATTATAAAGCACACTCATTGTTCTATGGAAAGATAAAGCCGAAACATCCCAACCTGTTTTAGTGAAGTTGTAATCTTGATGTGTATAGGGATTTCCTCTTCGCACATTTACAGACATGCCAATAGAGTGTAACACAAAGTCTATTTTACCTCCTAAGATTTCAATAGCTTTATCTACCAAATTCTCAAGATCCATCATTGAAGTTGCGTCTGCAGGAATGACTTCAGAATTTGTTTTTTCTGCCAGTTCAGAAATAGACCCCATTCTTAAAGCAATTGGTGCATTAGTTAGTACAAACGTACCTCCTTCTTCATGAATTCGCTCTGCGGCTTTCCAAGCAATAGAGTTCTTGTCCAGTGCACCGAATATGATTCCTTTTTTGCCTTTTAGTAAGTTGTAAGCCATGGTGTTTCTTTTTGGTATTAGTTGGGCGCAAAGATATTAAAAATTGAGGAGGCGCAATACGTTAATTCCCGACCCTCTGTGAAGAGTGAAACGGTCCTTTCATCAAGCATTAGTTGAGGAGCTGACGGGCATGTGCCAGCGCAGATTCTGACAGGGATTTTCCGCCCAACATTTCCGCGAGCTCCACCACCCTTTCATCAACAGTGAGGGCTTTCATGCGGGTATGGGTTTTCCCTCCTACGTCTTCCTTGTACACTTTAAAATGCTCGTCACCTTTGGAGGCTACCTGCGGCAAGTGGGTAATGGAAAACACCTGCATCCGCTTGCTCATCCTTACCATAATATCACCCATGCGCTTGGAAATCTCCCCGGAAACTCCGGTATCTATTTCATCGAACATCATGGTTGGCAGGCTCTCGTACTCAGCAAGTATGGCCTTGATCACCAGCATGATCCTGGATCGCTCCCCTCCTGACGCCACTTTCTTCAAAGTCCCAAAATCCGTACCCTTATTGGCAGAAAAACCTATAAAGAGGCTTTCCTTGCCATTTTTATTAAAATCGGGCAGAGGATCAAGCTGGATCTGAAATCTTGCGTTAGGCATGCCAAGGGGCGCGAGCAGGCTTTCTAACTCCGATATGAGTTTGGGGATTACCGCCTTTCTACGCTGGCTCAGGTCTGCAGCTTTTTTATCCAGTTCCTTTTTAAGGCGCTCAAGCGCTTCTCTCTTTTCCTGTATTACCCCATCCAGGTTGTCTGTAAGCTTTACCTTATCCTCAAGTTCCTGTTTCAAACGTATCAGGGCCGCTACAGATGGTACCGCATGCTTTTTCTGCAAGGCATATATCGACTGAAGCTGTGTTTCAACTTCTTCCAACCGCCTGGGATCAACCACCAGGTCCTCCCTGCATGACTCCAATTCTGCTGACAGGTCGTCCAATTCAATATAGCTTGAATGTATCCGATCTGCCAGTTCCCTGTAACGGGGGCCAAATCCACTGAGCCTGGTGCTCAGTTGTTTTAATTGGCCAAGTGCTGCCAACACCCCTATCTGCTCGTCCTGTAAGAGCTGGGTGCCAGCGGATAACTTCTCCATTATCTCCTCCACATGACTCAATTGCTCCTGCTCCGCTTCCAGGTCTTCCTGAACTACATTTTCCAGATTGGCTGTTACCAGTTCATTCAGCAAAAAGCTGTTGTAGTCGTAGTCCTTGAGGGATTGTTGCTGTTCGGCCAGCAGTTCCTGTACCTCCGTTTCAGTTGATCTGTAATGCTGTAGTTGTGTCCTGAATTGACGGAGCAGTTGGGCGTTCCCTGCCAGGGCATCAACTACTTTTAATTGAAAATCTGACGCTGTCAATTGAGAGGTTTGGTGCTGGGAATGCACATCGATAAGTCTTGCCCCGAGGGAACTAAGCACATCCAGGGTAACCGGGGTGTCGTTGATAAATGCCCGGGATTTACCACTGGGTAGAATTTCCCTTCTCAAGATGGTGTGATCATCATAATCGAGGTCATTTCCGTCAAAAAAAGAAGCCAAACCATAAGCTGAAATCCGGAATTCAGCTTCGATAATGCATTTCTGTTCCTGGTCCCGTAATGCTGACCGGTCAGCCCGTTTTCCAAGGACCAGCGAAAGACCATCGAGGAATATGGACTTCCCCGCCCCGGTTTCTCCGGTAATGGTGGTAAAACCTTTACCGAACGACACATTGAGGTCGTCAATCAGGGCATAATTTTTTATGGATAGCTGACTGAGCAATGCTGTTTTTTTACGAGATGTAAAGATAACAGAATCGCCCTGCAAAAAATGCTCCTGTTTAGTATTTTATTTCGTTCCAGGTAGAGGTATAGAAAGGTGCCACACGGTTTAAGGTCTCCTTTAGGGCAACAATGTCCACCTTGGGCCCATCTGAAAAAATGTTCCGGATCTCTTCTGCCTTGGCATCGAAGAATGTCTGAATCAGGAAGGCATTGGGCCGTCTTTTGATCAGGGTTTCAAAAAGCCGCATCGAACCGGAGATGACCTGCTTCCCCGTGCTGTTATTATCCCCGAGGATATCCAGGCCTTTTCGGTGGTAATTGTACATGGCAATACGGTATTCCCTGAACGTATTGGAAAGCAGATTGTCAATCAATACAAAACGCGTCCTGTTGGAGGTCGCAGACTGGCTCCAGCCTGAAAAATTAGATCCCTGGGCCTGCGTAACAATTTGTTGTGCCTTCTTATAGAGTTCCGTTCCTCCTTCAAGAGAAAAGGTGTCCGCATCGAGTCCAAGGATGATATAGGCATAGTAGGCCATAACCCCTATGAGGTTGGATTCAAAGATATTCTCGTTGAATACCAGCGGCTGAAATTCTATATAATTGAAATTGAAATCGTTGTCCTTGTAATTGAAAACAGGGGATTCATAGGAGGTGTTGAATACCGGCCTAGAGGACTGTATCTGAATATTGGCTTCAAAGAAGTTATTTTCAAACTGGGTAACGGTGATGAACATTCGGCAGTTGACCCGCTCATTTTCCCTGTAAATGCGGTTTGTCCACTTGGTTTTGTTCATGAAATCGTTCAGGGAACGTTCCAGGGTCTGAAAAATTTGCTGATTGGTTTGGCTAACCTGGTCTGAATTCACTGTAACAGTGCAGGTCAATTCCTGGGAATAGGCGGTTAGCACAAAGAAAAAGACGATAAGAAACCCCCACTTACGCATGCAGTCGACTTAAAATTTCGGCCCAGATGTCTTTAGCGACCTCGGCCTTTGTTTTAAGTTCAAACGGTTTTTGGTCAAAATTCTTATCTATAAAGGTGATTTTGTTGGTTTGACCCCCAAAGCCAGCCCCTTCATCCCTCAGGGAATTCAGTACAATGGCATCCAGGTTTTTCCGTTCTATTTTTGCCCGGGCATTGTCCAGTTCGTTATCTGTTTCCAAAGCAAAACCCACCAGATACTGTTTCTTTTTCTTCTGGCCCATGGAAAGCAGGATATCCCTGTTGGGGACCAATTCCAGCTCAAGGGAAGCCTCTGATTTCTTGATCTTCTGGTCGGCCTGTTCTTTTGGCCGGTAGTCTGCCACCGCAGCTGCTGCGATAGCGATATCCGTTTTGTCAAAATGTTGGTGTACCGCCTGATACATGTCCTCTGCAGACACTACGGCTATCATTTCAATATTCGGGTGCTCAACTTGCAGATGCGTGGGGCCTGTAACCAAAACAACCTGTGCCCCAAGATCAGCAGCGCTGCGTGCCAATTCAAAGCCCATAAGCCCGGTGGAGTGGTTGCCAATAAATCGCACAGGATCTATGGCTTCATGGGTAGGCCCGGCTGTAATCAGGACGTTTTTATTGAAAAGCGGGGAAGCTTTCCTGAAATGATCATTAATAAAGGAGAGTATTTCTTCAGGTTCCGCCATGCGACCTTCCCCGTGAAGCCCACTTGCCAGTTCTCCGCTACCTGCAGGAATCATAATATTTCCGAATCCTTGTAAAGTATCCAGAGTAGCACGTGTACTGGGATGCCTGTACATGTCCAAATCCATGGCAGGGGCGAAAAATACCGGGCATTTAGCAGAGAGATAGGTAGCCAGTAGCAGGTTGTCACACGTGCCGCTAGCCATCTTGGCCAGGGTATTGGCAGTCGCAGGAGCTATCAGCATAACATCTGCCCATAAGCCCAACTCCACGTGATTGTTCCAATCCACACTTTTTTCTTCCCGGTCTACAAAGTCAATAAGTACTTTGTTTTTAGATAAGGTAGCCAGGGTAAGGGGGGAAACAAAATCGCCGGAACTCGGTGTCATTACAACGCGCACCTCCGCTCCGGCTTTAATAAATAATCGTACAAGAAAAGTGGTCTTGTAGGCAGCAATACCTCCGGTAATGCCTAAGAGGATTTTTTTACCGCCCAACATTTTATTCCCCGTCTTTCTCGGTATTCCTGTAGTAGATTTTATCCTCCAACCACTCCAGAATGGCCAAGGCATGTGGTTTTGGCAATTTCTCGTAGAATTTGGACACTTCAATTTGCTCCTTATTCTCAAAAACTTCCTCCAGACTATCGCTGTAGGTGGCAAATTCCTCAAGTTTCTCGAGCAGTTCCTTTTTGATCTCGGCGTTTATCTGTCCAGCACGTTTGGCCGTAATGGAGATGGCTTCGTAAATATTATCCGTTTTGTCGTCGAATTCGTCCCTGTTGTAGGTAACCGTAGAAACC
>NZ_CEYNTP010000146.1:0-7166 GCF_982873095.1 Lentiprolixibacter sp.
GGAGGTTCCCAGGAAAGGGGATATCGAGCAGGCACGGAACCCTTCCACAATATCGTAGGTCTGGAAGCGGCTTTTGAAGCCGCCTATGACAACCTGCGCGCCGAGACCGAATACATTAAGGGCTTAAAAGCCCACTTTATTGAACGCATCAAAGAAATACCCGGGGTGGCCTTTAACGGGCATTCCGGCGATCTTGATAAAAGCACCTATACCCTGGTGAATGTCCGTTTGCCTTTCGACGAAGACAAGGCCCTGATGCTTTTGTTTCACCTGGACCTCAAAGGAATTGCCTGTTCCAAGGGAAGCGCCTGCCAGTCTGGAAGCAACGGAGGGTCGCATGTATTGAATGAAATACTGGATGAGAAAGAGCGAAAAAAGCCGTCTATTCGCTTCTCTTTTTCAAAATACAATACCCTGGAAGAGGTGGATTATGTTGTGGATGTCCTTAAAGAATTTGCAGCCTCCTAAGAGCGTTTTTTGTTCTTCTGCCGCTCTTTGTCATACGGGAACCTTCGGGTCATCTTTTTCATCATCTTATCTATTAGGTCCGTCGTATTCCTGCCTGATTTCTTCGTAATCTCGTTTTCGTATTTCCACAAAAGTTTTCCCGTTTTCCCATCGCTGATCTTAATGCCTATACGGCCATAATTGGCATCCCCCAGCAGGTAATCTATAAAGCTCATCTCAGTTGGAACCCCGCGGGACAGCAGGATGTTGAGGTCCAGATTGCCGCTGATGATCCCGTCTACTCCCAGTATATCGCTTAGTTCGTTGATGGTGAAGGTGTCAATATTAGTGTAATCAATTTTGTTCTGGGCCAGCAAGGCGTTGGTGTTTTCTACATTCTGGAAATCCACCGAAAATTTTTTCCGCTTCTTTCCCCTGCCAAAATAAGTTTCCAGGGCATCCTGCACCGCTTTCCCTTCTAACTCTTCCAGTCGCTTTAACTCGGATTTGCTGAGGTCTTCATCCAGATCCAGATTCGTGAAAAAAGGGATAATGGCCAGCGTTTTGTGGTTCATGCTGAGTTCTTCAAAACGCGTGCTTTCATAAATATTCTTCTGTGCCCACACCGAAGCAGAAGTCAGCAATAAAAGAAGGAAGAAATAGTTTTTCATTTGTTTCAGAATCGCGCTTTCACGTTTATGTTCAGAATACGCGAGGTCATAAAATTGGGTACGGCATATTGCTGCTTGCTCTCCACATCCCGAACCCAGGTATTGGTAATAGAATTTTGATTGTTAAACAGGTTGTAGATTTCAAACCCTACACTCAATCCCTCCACCCCATTCAGCCAGTGGCCTTCCGGGTAAGTCGTATTCTCGTCCACAAAAATATGGGAAATTCCAAGATCCGCCCGCCTGTAATCTCTTAATCTATTCTGAAAATTATAGGGGTCTGCGTAACTGGGCGACCCACCGGGCAAACCAGTGCTGTATACCAGGTTCAGGTACATACGCAGGTTGGGCAGGTCCGGGATATAGTCCTGAAACAATAAAGCAGCCTTAAATCGCTGGTCTGTTGGCCGGGAGATATATCCCCTTCTGTCCTGGTTCTCTTCCGTCTTCAGGTAACCTAAACTGAGCCAGGATTCCGTGCCCGGGACGAAGGCACCTTGAAGGCGAAAATCAAAGCCATAGGCATAGGCTTTAGCATTGTTATTGGCCGCATAGCGAAGGCGAACATCCTCGAGCGTATACGGATTTACCCGGCTCAGGTTTTTATAGTAGGCCTCAGAAGTTAAATTAAATGGCCTGTTCCAGAGTTTAAAACTGTACTCGTGGCCTAAAATAACCTGGAAATCCCTCTGCGCCATCACCCCCGGTTGCAATACACCATTGATATCCCTGAATTCCCTGTAAAAAGGCGGTTGCTGGTACAGGCCGGCAGAAAGGCGGAAAAGCATGTCCCTGGCCCTATTAGGTTTAATCCCAAGCTGAAGTCGGGGACTCACGAACAACTGGCTGTTACGGGAAAATCCTTCTCCTGTGACTGTCCAATTCTGGGCCCGCACCCCGAGGTTGTAGTATACATCCATCCCCTTCCATTGCGTTTGCCTGCTGAGTTGAATAAAACCCATAAAGCGGTTAATGGTGGCATAATTAAGGGCACTTACCCCTTCGTAAGGGAGAATGGGCCCTGCAAAAGGGGTGTCTGGTTGACTATTCGGGGCGGATCCCGGAGGCCGGATAAAGATCCCGAGCGAATCCAGAAATTCTGCCTCCCGGAGCTGGTCCCTGAAATCTTCATAGCGATACTGGATTCCCCATTCCAGCATCCCTTCCCCAAAGGTATGGCGGCCCTGGTGGCCCATGTCTATTATGAGTCCGTCCAGCAGGTTACGCGCCCTGTTGAACTGTGTGCCAATACCCCGTGAAGCGGTGACCTCCCCGAGGTCCTCACTGCTGAGATCACTATCTACAGTGCCCAGTTCGTATTGCGCGATCACATCGGATAGTTCCTCTTCCACAAGATGGTAGGCAGATGCAGTAAAGGATAAATCAGTGCGTTCCCCGGGGGAGAAATTGGCTTTCAGTGCGCCTTGTACCGTACTGTAGGTGTTCTGTTCATTTCCCTGGAAGAAAACGATGAGGGCAAGGGGTTGCTCCAGTGTGCCAAAATTGGTTTGCCTGGACAAAGGTCGGTTCCTGTACTTGTTGATCGCCAGGGCCCCCAAAACGTCCAGGCGGAATGCTTCTGAGAATTGATAACTCAAAAAGCTCTGCAGGTCCACAAAACTCGGGTTGTAGTTGCTCTGAGTTTGCTGGCTGTTCACGAGCAGGCTGTTATCCCGGTACCTTAGCCCCGTAATCTGACTCAGTTTCTTGTTGCGCGAGCGGCTTTCTACTGTAGCACTGGCCCCCAGTAAACTTGCTTCTGTTGTTATTCCAAAAGAGGAGGGTGTTTTATAGGTAATATCCAGGACTGATGAAAGCTTGTCTCCATATCTTGCCTGAAATCCCCCTGCCGAAAAGGTCAGGTTGCTGATCATGCTGCTGTTAACTACACTCAGCCCTTCCTGCTGGCCAGAACGGACCAAAAAAGGCCGGTAGATTTCAATGCCGTTGATGTAGATCAGGTTCTCATCGTAATTTCCCCCGCGCACGGCATATTGTGTACTTAATTCGTTGTTGGAGGCCACTCCCGGCAGTAATTTTAGTACATTTTCTACCCCTGCATTGGCACCCGGCAGCTGTTTAATGGTTTCCGGAGAAATGCTCAGGATGCCTTCCAGCTTCTTCCGACCACCCGGGCTTACCACCACTTCGTCTATCTGAACTGCACTGGTCTTCATCACTGGATTAAAAACAAAGGTTTCGTTTGTAGTAAGGATGAGGTTTTCGAGGATAACTTCCTTGTGTCCCAGGTGGGAAAACACCAGGGAGACTTCGGTGTCGGCAATGACTTCAAGCAGGTAGAAACCGGTTGCATCGGTGGTTGTACCCCGGTCATTGGCGCTGATGTTGACATCCGCCAGGGGGTTCCTTTGCTCATCCAGCACGATCCCTGTTACGGTAGCGGTCTGGGCAGATAGGAAGAGTGGACTGCATAAGAGCAGCCAAAAAAAGATTCGATAACTCAAACGTTTACCTTCTGAAAAAACTACTGCTAAAGGTACTTGAATTCCCTACATTATCTGTAACGACAACTTCGAGCTTACATTGTTTTTTGTCCAGGATCACATCGTCGAAGTTATAAGTAAGGGTACTGGTTTTAGGTTCGTATTCCATTAAGATCCACTCGCCGTTCAGGGTAGCACTGTAGCTGTCGATACCGCTCAGGTCGTCTCCGATCCTCAGGCTCAGGTAACGGTAATTCGTAAGCCATTGTTTTTGCTTAAAGTTCCTGGGCCTGATTTTAGGGGGTACCGTATCCCGGGTAAGGGTGTAAGTCCCCAGAGAACGGGTCCTGGTGGAAAATGCGGTGCCATTTTTATACGTATTCATGAATTGCGGCTTTCCTTGTTTATCGAGACGGGCAATAAACATTTGTTGCCGTTCTTCCCTGGAATATTTACTGGCGTCGAAAGACACCGTGAAATTTCTATGAGCGGGTACACTGTTGTTATGGATCCTTACGGTATCCTTCCCCGGTTGCAAGTCAATATGGAAATCCTGGTAGAAGGTATTTTCCGGGAAAAAGACCCGAGCAATGCCAAGATCAAAATTATTGGGCTTGTTGTGTTTCAGTAAATAGGGTGTTTTTTCATTTTCCTTGATGTTAAGCAGGGGGTCTCGCACACCTTCCACCGGAATAACAACTTTCACCAGATTATCCTCCAGGTCTTTTATTCTGATTTCCACATTGTAGGTAAGGCCCTCCCTCACATTGATCTTTCCATCATTGTAGAGCTGCTTGTAGATGCTCAGCTCGTTTCCCGGAGCTTTGAAGCACCTTTGAATACGCTGCCGGTTTCTTCCAAAGTATTCATAGTCAATCAATGTATTGATGTACCGGGTTTCTGAAAAGGAAAAGGATTCGAAATCGAAGTCTGTATAGACCCTGCCATTGACCAGTTGCTGTATCTCGAACACGCCATTCTTGTTTGCGGCCATGTCTTGCCGGTCAAAGGCATTCACGCCAAAGCCAATAGTGCCAATCGCCCTTACGGTATCTGCCAAAAATGTACCGTCTGCCTGCTTTGTAAAGTTAAGTTGTACCCTTTGGTTACTTTGGTTCACCTGGGCAGCAGGGGAAAGGGGGTAGGCGTGTAAACCCACAAGGCTCGGATTAGTGGCATCCCGAACTTCCAAACCATAAAGCAATGGGTTGGTGGGCCGCTCGTTGACGCTGTTACGGATCTCAAAATGAAGGTGGGGCCCTGAAGAACCCCCAGTGTTTCCTGTGAAAGCAACCACGCTGTCCTTGTTCACCTTGATCTCCCCGAAGTCCGGGAATATCTCTACCTCGTAGGATTTCTTCTGGTACTGAATTGCCTTTACGTATTTTTCAATCTCTGGGGCAAATTTTTGCAGGTGGGCATAGACCGAAGTGTAACCATTGGGGTGGGCGATATAAAGTGCTTTTCCATAGCCCCAGTGAGAAATTTTTATGCGCGTAACCGTACCGTCTGCTATGGCATAAACCGGCAGGCCCTGTCGCTGCTGGGTCTTGATATCAATTCCTGAGTGAAAATGGTTTGACCTCAATTCCCCGAAAGTACCGGCCAGGATCAGGGGGATATCCAGTGGGGGACGGAACACATCCCTGGGGTAGGGCGACTGGCCAAAGAGCATTGATCCAACCAACAGGGAGAGCACAACTGTATATATTTTCATAGCCATAAAGCTTGATGCGAAATTAAATAATACGCCTTTAATGTCATAATAGTCTTCAGGGCGGCAAATTACCTGCATTTTAGGAACAAACACCTTCAGCAAAGCTGCAATAATAATTCCAAAAATAATTGCGCGGTCAGCTTAACTATCTTAAATTTGTGGGAATGGCATTGAAATTTGCATATGAGTGAATTGGTTGAAATCGTTGATTCTCTCGAGAATAAAGTTAGCAAGCTGCTGCATAAGCTTACGCTGCAGAGCCAGGCGAACGCAAAATTGGAGCAGGACATGCTCCTCTTGAAGGATCAACTTGAGCAGGCCAAGAAATCCAAAACGGAATGGGAGGAAAAATATGAATCCCTGAAACTCGCAAGTTCAATGCTGGGCAGTGATACTAATAAAACAGAAGCAAAGCTCAAGATAAATTCGCTGATCAGAGATTTGGACCATTGTATAGCCCAACTCGCTGAATAGCACATAGCTTTCAATATGGCGGAAAGGCTTAAGATTAAGCTTTCAATAGCAGATCGCGTATACCCGCTGACCATAGATCCAGGTCAGGAAGAGGGTTTGCGGAAAGCTGCCAAAAATATTGAACAGCTGGCCAGAAAATTTGAGCAGAATTATGCTGTTCGGGATAAACAGGATGTTCTGGCCATGTGTGCTTTACAGTTCGCCTCCAAGATAGAACAGGGGGGTATAGACCAGCAGGAGGATACCAGGGAAGTACAGGCGCGTTTGCAAGCCCTTGATGAACTGGTAAATTCCAAACTGAGCATGAAATAAGTTCTTTTACATAACATTTGTTACTGCCCACATTGGTATCAATTTTTTGACAAACTCAACACTATTACTTTTAAAAAGGGTGAGTTTAGGTTGTAAAAGCATGCCTCCTTGTCTGAGGATCCTTGATCAGCCTGTTAGCCCTAAACCTGTTTAATGGAGTTTGTACAAAACTTCTAATCAATGTGGGCTTTTTTTTGGTATCAATTGCTTTGAAATCAATCAGTACTGTACGGGTCCTTTAGGGGTCCATTACAGAGAATTTGTAGCCGTAGTTAGCTACCTAACCCATAATGACAAATGGATACAACAATTATCATAATTGCAGCCGTGGGAGGGATCCTCATCGGGTTTGTTATCGCAAAGATCCTTGAAAAGGGAAAAGCTTCCAAGACGATTGGCAATGCTAAAAAAGATGCCAGTGCAATTATCAAGAATGCAAAGATTGAAGGGGAGAGTATCAAAAAAGAAAAAATCTTCCAGGCCAAGGAAAAATTCCTTGAATTAAAAGCCGAACATGAAAAAGTAATTATCGGCAAAGACAAGAAGATTGCCGAAGCGGAAAAACGAACACGCGACAAAGAATCCCAGATTAGCAGTGAACTTGCGAAGGTCAAGCGCCAATCTGAAAAGCTTGAATCCAAACTTCGGGAAGTAGATCACAAAAGGGACTTTTATGAAAAGAAACAGTCCGAACTTGAGAAACTGCACCACAGCCAGGTACAGCAACTCGAAGTCATCTCCGGTTTGTCAGCTGAGGAAGCCCGTGCCCAATTATTTGAATCCCTAAAGGAGAAGGCCAAGTCCGATGCCATGTCTTACCTCCAAAACACCCTGGAGGAAGTGAAACTCACGGCCCAGCAGGAAGCCAAGAAGATCGTGATCAATACCATCCAACGGATCGGAACCGAAGAGGCGATCGAGAATTGCGTTTCCGTATTTAACCTGGAGAGCGACGATGTAAAGGGGCGAATTATCGGCCGAGAAGGCCGGAATATTCGGGCCCTGGAATCCGCTACAGGAGTGGAGATCATCGTGGACGATACGCCGGAAGCCA
Organism: Lentiprolixibacter sp.; assembly: GCF_982873095.1. Taxonomy (NCBI): domain Bacteria; kingdom Pseudomonadati; phylum Bacteroidota; class Flavobacteriia; order Flavobacteriales; family Flavobacteriaceae; genus Lentiprolixibacter; species Lentiprolixibacter sp. The sequence continues at coordinate 7,120 of NZ_CEYNTP010000146.1, forward strand.
TCATTCTTTCCTGCTTTGATTCTGTCCGCCGCGAGGTCGCACGCCTG
>NZ_CEYNTP010000147.1:0-7157 GCF_982873095.1 Lentiprolixibacter sp.
CCAGGCGCCAATCCACTCACCAGTAGCCAATTTGGGTATCCACTTTTCCTTTTGCTCAACACTCCCGAACATCAGCAGGTGATTGGTACACAAAGAATTGTGTGCCGCTATCGAAAGCCCTATGGAGGGGTCTATTTTAGATATCTCTTCAATGATGGCAACGTATTCATGGTAGCCAAGGCCAGATCCACCGAGTGATTCCGGAACCAGAATACCCATAAATCCCATTTTTCCGGCTTTTTTAAAAAGCTCTACCGGGAAGGTCTGAGCCTCATCCCATTCCATTACGTGGGGGGCGATGAATTGGGCAGCGAAATCATGGGCAGATGTCGCCACCATGCGTTGGGTTTCAGAGTATTCGAAACCCGTTAAGGACATTGTACCAGTAATCATAGTAGCAATTTTTTACAGCGACAAATATAGTTTAATTTGATCAATCTTATCCTTGGGGAAATCTTGAATTTTTGTTAATTCATCGAGGTTTTGAAAGGGGCCATGACGTTCTCGGTAGGCAATAATCCGCCTTGCCAATGCCCAGTTGAAGTAAACCAGTTCGGTCAGTTCTTCTACAGTTGCCCGGTTTATATCTATCGTTTTGACCTCAGGTAGGTGCAGTACCCGGTAGCGTTCCAGAATACGGTCAGCAACGGCAGTGTCAAGTCCGTAGACATGATACAGCTGTGCGTTGACCTGGAAGCCATTGAACCGATCTCGGAATTTGACGATACGTTCACCAAGTACAGGACCAACACCCCGTATGGCCCGTAAGTCGGTTGCACTTGCGGCATTCAGGTCTTTAACCACAGGCTCGGCAATAGTTCTCTTTCCTGACGGGTCTTTTCTTTTGTAAGGTCGCTGTGTTTCAAAGCGCAACCGGGGAGATATCTGCTGCATCATAGCCTCCGATATTCCTGTGACGCGTTGGAAATCTTTCCTGTTCTTTATTCTATGACCCTGGATACGATGGATAAGGAGGCAGTCTATTTCTTTCGGACGAAGCCCCAGCATATACCCCTGGTAATCGTCCAGGGTATTCGGATTGTACAAATAATTGTACTCCTCAGTTTGCGCTATTCCCCTTAGGGAATCCACCCAGATCAATGCGCGTGGTGTAGCGCGAAGCGACTCATCTGCCCCTTTAGGAGGTAGGGTTAACAGGAGGTAACGGACCCCCTGAAAGAGCAGCAATACCAGCAACAAAAAGAAAATCCCACTGCGTTCCTGTCTGTTGAAACGCCAGTGGGATTCCCTATGTCTGTAATTTCTTCTTATTTAACGGTGTTTTTGATGGCCTGCAGGTATTTGGACATTTCCTCCCTAACTTTCGGGAACAGGAACATCAATCCTAGCATGTTGGGGAATACCAGGGCCAATATCATGGCATCTGAGAATGCAAACACTGCACCCATGGACGCAGATGCGCCAATTACTACAAATACAATAAAGAGAATTTTATACACGAGATCAGCCGTCTTGCCCCTTCCAAAAAGGAACTTCCAGGATTGTAGGCCGTAATAGGACCAGGATATCATCGTGGAAATAGCAAAGAGCACAACAGCTAATGTCAGCACATACGGGAACCACGGTAAAACAGATTCAAAGGCCATGGACGTCAGGTTAACCCCACCAATGGATTCACCATTTACAAGCACGTTTCCGGCCCCATCACCTCCATATTCGAAGACGCCACCACTGTTGTAAAAAATAATTACTAGAGCTGTCATAGTGCAAATAACGACTGTGTCAATGAAAGGTTCCAGCAGTGCAACGATTCCCTCACTTGCGGGATATTTTGTCCGAACAGCGGAGTGCGCTATGGCAGCGGATCCTGCACCTGCTTCATTGGAAAAAACGGCCCGCCTGAACCCAATGATCAGGACGCCAAAGAGTCCACCTAATCCGGCTTCCGGAGTAAACGCCCCTTTAATTATCAACATAAATGCGTCGTCTATATAGCTGAAATTCGCTACGATGACGATAATACAGGCCAGGGCGTAGATGACTGCCATAAAAGGAACGATCTTTTCTGTTACCGAAGCGATACGCTTGATCCCCCCTATGATCACAACACCTACAACAAAGGCCAGGATCATCCCGATAATGAACCCGGTAGATCCTCCTTGTAAATTAAACATGGCTGCCAGCTGTTCTGCCGCCTGGTTGGATTGCACGGCATTACCCCCACCAAATGATGCGCCCACACACAATATTGAAAATACAACGGCAAGGGCTTTACCCAGACCGGTGAAACCGCGCTCTGTAAGACCACGCGACAAATAATACATAGGGCCTCCGTATACTGTTCCGTTCTCATCCACATCCCGGTATTTCACCCCAAGGGTACATTCCACAAATTTTGTGGACATACTGAGCAATCCGCATATGATCATCCAGAACGTTGCTCCGGGCCCCCCTATGGCAATTGCCAGGGCCACACCAGCGATATTACCAAGGCCCACTGTACCGGATACGGCCGTGGCAAGGGCCTGGAAATGGCTTACCTCCCCCTGCTTGCTCTCATCGCGAATTGTATCGGGCAGATCTCCGTCCACGATATTTACCTCAGCCTTTTCCACCCCGTGGCCTTCCGGGGATTCCACAGCATCGTACTTACCACGTACCACATTGATGGCAAGCGGAAACCTTCTTATGTTCACAAAGCCAAAATACAAGGTGAAGAACGTGGCTCCTAAAACCAAGATGATCACAATAAGGGGAATACCCGTTCCCGGGACCTGCCAGAAAACGATCCCCTCCCAGACCGCAGTGATGGGCTCGAACCAGGCGTTAATACGCTCATCAAGGCCCATTTCAGAACTTTCCTGGGCAATGGATATAAAAGGTAAACATATGGTGATAAAAGTGAGAAACTTCTCCTTCATAGTGATTTGTTTTGGAAATAGAATTGGTTTGTAGGGCGGCAATATCCTAAAAAATAGCTACACAATCAAATATTAGCCCAAATACGCTTAGCCAATATGGAACATCTCGTTGAGTTTTCTGATCTGCTCAGGACGACCGAGTACAATTACTTTACTCTTGGGCTCCATTTTCAGATCGGCCTCCGGATTTATTATATATTGGCCATTGGGATCAATGTAACCAATTATAGTGCAGCCTGTACGCCGGCGTAAATCCAGGTCGCGAAGCGATGTACAATCCATCTGGTCGGCAAAGTCTTCTATGGGCACTTCTTCCAGGTTGGTATCTTCCCCTTCCGTGGACAGTTTGTCCATGAAGGTGATCAGGTCTGGGTTGACAACCAGGGAAGCCATATGGTCTCCCCCGATTTTGTCGGGCATGATCACACTATTGGCTCCGGCAAGGGTAAGTTTTTTCTGGGAAGTAACCTGGGAGGCCCTGCTTATGATAAATAAGTTGTTGTTTAATTGACGAGCAGACAATACTACAAAGAGGTTGGCAGCATCATCAGGAAGGGTAACAATAAGGTATTTGGCATGTTGCACCCCGGCTTCTATTAGTACATCATCCTCATTGGCGTCACCATTTATAAAAAGGGCATCGTCTTCATGTTTCTCAATAATTTTCTCGTCACTTTCAATAACTACAAAAGGCATTTTGTAGGCCTTTAAACGTTCTGCGGCCTGCATGCCGTTTCTTCCATAACCACATACAATGACGTGCTTGTTGAGACTCTTGATTTTGTTTTTCACTTTCTTCTTCTTTAAGAGTTGCAGGGAATTTTTACTGAGGATATACTCCGTGACCACAGAGATGGCATAGGCAAAAATAAAAACACTACTGGTTATCAGAAGCACTGTAAATACCTTGGACTCAGCATCCAGCGGCCGAACTTCCATAAAGCCCACCGTAGTTACCGTGATCACCGTCATATACAGGGCGTCCAGCCATTCGTAATTGGATATATAGCGATATCCGAGGACACCGGCTATGAGCACGGCGGACATCAGGATAAGGGCAATGTAAATTTTGGAACGGAAGAGTCGTAACATAGCTACAGGTCGAATACTGAGGTTCGTTTTGTATACACCAAGTCCTTTATCCTAAGCCAAAAGGCCAGGAACAGGTAAAGCGCGAAGCCAAAACCCAATGTAACAAAGGTAAGGTAGATAAAGGTTGTACGTACTACACGTGTCCGGATACCAAGCCGTTCAGCAATCCTCCGACTCACTTCAAAGCCCCGCTTCTGAAAATAATAGAGTATGCTATAGAAAATATTCACGGATTAAAAATACTATATTCCTTTCAATAAATACCGCCCTATCCTGCATTCCAGGCATCGGTTTTTTCGGCAATAGGTGTTGAATAAATGAAGTAAGGCCTGGCTCTCCCCTGCATCTCTGGCCGCCATGCCAGATTGGCTATAACGTTGTGTGATCCGGTTCCGCTCCGCCGGAATGCTTTGGAGGAGCAGTGTGATTTGCCGCCAGCGATCCTTGCCCTGGGCCCTGCCGTACAGATATTGGAAGGGGATAACCGTATTGAGGATGAGCAAATCTTTGAATCTCCCACTAAGGTGTTTAGGCCTTCTTTTTGCAAGCCTGGCCAGGGTATAATGGGTATCCCAATAGGGACGTGCCGCAACCGATAAACAATTATGTATCTGTTCCCTCTGAGACATCTCCATGAGGTGCCCGAAGAGACGCGGGCGTGAACTCATCAGCACCGCCAGTTGAGAGAGACGGATGGTAGGAAAATTGGAGGGCCGGAGCCGGCAGAATTCAGGCAGGTGAATTCCTGTTGGGTTCAGTGAAAATTTTCGCTTGAGGTAATCGAATTCCGAACACAACCACAACGTGTAGGCATCCGGTTGCCCTACTTTATCAAGCAGGCCGCTCATGCCCAGGAACAAGCACTCCAGAAGATCTGCCCGCTGCCTGATCTTCTGCACCACAGCAAAATCAATATGTTGACCTAGGCTAAAAAAAGCGGCCGCATTGTGGTTGAGCCCAAAATTCTTCAGGAGGAAAAGAAAGAAGACCTGTTCCCAGTTGTTTTGGTTTTCCTCTAAACAAACCGCTATCCGCTTCGTCTGCTCCAGGAGCCTTTTGAAGTACAATTCCACTAACCACTCTTTTGTAAGGGGAAGAGGTACCTGGATAAGGTCACGCTCGCATTTCAGAAACAGGTGTTCCAAAGCAAACTGGCCCTGGCCTGCCCCTATAGTAAAGGTCTCCGAGACGTAATCCCTGAGTTGCAGGGTTGGAATTGGCAGACCATGGGTAGCGAGGACCTCCCTGTTGTGGTCCCATACCACGTGAAGTATAACATTCTGATAATTGGGGTCCCCCTGGTGACCGTGTGCATACCAATCTGAAGACTTGAGGTGGAGCTCCACATGGCCCACCCAGTGGGTTTCCCCTATACGGATCCGAGCGTTGAGAAAATCAGGGCCCGATAAAGAGTTCAGGGAACCGGGATACAGAATGGCAAGAGGTTCTCCATCGGTGGTTTGCAAACCGTTGATGGGCAGTTTCCGCCATTTCCATAGATGGTGTAGATCCTGCTCCTTCATTCACCCAATCTAGCGGGTGAACATGCAGCGCACAAGCAGGGGATAACTATGAGATATTTACTGCCGGATTTCTCCCTGCCATTCAATAATACCCCCTTCGAGGTTGTAGGCATTGGCGAAACCCATGTTCTTCATCAAGGCACATGCCTGACGACTTCGGTTTCCTGAACGGCAATAGACGTAATAGTTCTTAGACTTGTCTAGCTTGTTCAGGGCGTCAAGAAATCCCTGACCTTCATATATGTTGATATTAATGGCCTCAGGGATATAACCTCCTTCAAACTCTTCCGGGGTACGGACATCTAACACTAGGGCTTCCGTATCTTCATTCAGTCCTGAAGTCCAGTCTGTCTGGTTTAAATCTGCCATGATCATTGCTACATCTTGAATTTGGCGGCGAATATACAAACTCCTGCTAACACTGCCCGGTGATCCTTAAGCCCCCGACACCCGATTTCGAAGGTTTAACAAAATTTTAGCGTGCGAGCTTGTAAGAGCATTCCAAAATTCTTATACATTTGTACATACAATTGTTGTAAATACATGAATGTTGAAGAAATCATAAAAACCGACAAAAAAATGCCGTTGGTACAACGCACCATCATTCATTTCTTTTTAGTCAACAACAAGATGAACGAGGCGCTCACAGCTGCCTTGAAACCTTTTGGGGTGTCGCTGCAGCAGTTTAACGTATTGAGGATATTGCGGGGGCAACAGGGTAAGCCTGCTAACCTCAGCACCCTTAACGAACGCATGGTTTCCAAAATGAGCAATACCACAAGGCTGGTAGATAAGCTCATGTCTAAGGGCTATGTAGACCGTATTACCTGCCCGTCTAATCGCAGGAAAGTAGAGATCAGCATTACAGATGAAGGCAGGAAAGCCCTGAAGCATATGGATAAAGTCATTACCGAAACAGAAGAACAGCTTGTGAGGCAGTTGGATAATAAAGAAATGGAAGCACTCAATTTATTACTGGATAAATTTTAATACACCTATAAATCACTTAAAACAAAATCATGAAAAGAAATCTATTGAACCTGGCATTTGCCATAGTAATCGGAACGGCTACGACAGCTGCGAATCCTGTTGAAGAAGTTACCAAGGAGGTAAAAACAGCCGAAAGCACAGTCACCTGGAAAGGATATAAGGTAACCGGGTCCCACACCGGGACCATTAACCTGCAAAGCGGGTCCCTGTCTTTTGACAATGACAAACTTACCGGAGGAGAATTTGTGGTTGATATGACTTCGCTTATCTCTACTGACCTCGAAGGCGAGTACAAAGGGAAATTAGAAGGCCACCTGAAATCTGACGATTTCTTTGGTGTGGAAAGCCATCCAACCTCAAAACTAGTCTTTACTAATGTAACAGCCACAGGAAAGAATTCCTATGAGGTAACAGGTAACCTCACCATCAAAGGAATCACCAAGCCTGTAACCTTTGATGTATCTGTCTATGGCAGCAAAGCTACGGCTACAATGAAGGTAGACCGTTCCGAGTACGACGTACGTTACGGATCAGGCAGCTTCTTTGACAACCTGGGCGACAAGACCATTTATGACGAGTTTGACCTTGTCGTTGACCTGCAATTCTAGGCGAAAAGACCTAACAGATCTAACCCCGACGGCTGAGGCGTCGGGGTTTTTTGATTTTGATT
>NZ_CEYNTP010000148.1:0-7030 GCF_982873095.1 Lentiprolixibacter sp.
ATGAGTTGCGGACTCACATTTTGAAGGAAGTAGTCCTTGAGGAAATCAGCCTGGGTGCCTTTACCTGCACCTGGCTTTCCAAATAAAACAAGGTTGATCATTGGAACTTCTTTTAATTGATATACTTCTCTAAGGTTTCGTCCTAATTCCAGATAGTCAAGACCGTAACCCACAATAAATTTATTGGGGATCTCCATACCGAAATAATCAATGGTATACTCCCCGTTATACACTTCTTTCTTGTAAAACAGGCTAGCGATCTTGAAATCCTTTACATGGGTATTAGAAAACAGATGAACCAGCTCCTGCAGCGTCCGGCCAGTGTCTATGATATCTTCGAGGATAATAATGCTTCTGCCTTCGATATTCTCAGAGACATCTAGCAGGTTCCGAACGATTCCCGTGGATGTTAATCCCCGGTACGAACTCAACTTAACAAAAGTAACTTCGCAAGGATGAGGGTAGTGCTTCAGGAAATCCGATACAAACATAAACGCCCCGTTGAGGACTCCTACAAAAATGGGAACCTTATCCTTGTAATCCCTGGCAACGTCTTCAGCCACCTTTTTCACAGCTTCGAGGATTTGCTGCTCAGACAGGTACGGCTCAAATTGTTTGTCGTGTAATCTAATCAATGGTTAGGATATTTGCGGATGCCAAAGATACGCTTTTGATTTCTCTTTTTTTAAGCACTTAGAGGGGTTTATCAGATTTAGCCTTATTTTTGCTGCTGTATGCTGATCTGGCAAAATCTTCTGCAATCCGTATGACCCACAACTATTTTTCATCTGATTTTAAATTGGGAATCCTGGGAGGTGGCCAACTGGGTAAAATGCTGCTTTATGAAACCAGGAAGTTCGATATCTACACCCGGGTGATGGATGCCTCTGAAGCAGCTCCGTGCCGTATCGGCTGCAACGAATTTGTTCAGGGGGATCTGCTCGACTTTGATGCTGTTTACAATTTTGGCAGGGAGGTCGATGTGCTTACCATTGAGATAGAAAATGTAAATGTGGAGGCATTGGAACAACTTGAGGAAGAAGGGGTACTGGTGTATCCCCAACCTGAGGTACTTCGGACAATTCAAAACAAAGCGAGACAGAAGCTGTTTTATGTGGACCACAACTTGCCCACAGCTCCTTTTTCGCGCTTTGCCTACAGCAGTGAAATCAAAGAAAGCATCGCCCACGGCGGCCTTTCCTTCCCTTTTGTCTGGAAAAGTGCGCAATTTGGTTACGATGGGAAAGGAGTAAAGATTGTACGATCCGAAAATGACCTGGACAGCCTGCCCAATGTGGAGTGTATTGCGGAAGAGCTGATCGATTTTGAAAACGAACTTGCGGTAATAGTGGCCCGCAACCGAAAGGGAAAAGAAAAAGCTTACCCTGTGGTTGAGATGGAATTCCATCCCGAGGCCAATCAGGTAGAATACGTGATCTGCCCGGCCAGGATCCCGGATTCCGTCGCTGAAAAAGCCCGGGAGGTAGCCCTGAGGGTTTCCAGGGAACTTGGACATGTTGGGCTTCTCGCTGTGGAAATGTTCCAGACCCGTGAAAACGAAATCCTGGTCAATGAAATGGCACCAAGACCGCATAATAGTGGACACTACAGCATAGAGGCCAGTTATACCAACCAGTTTGAGCAGCACATACGTGCCATTCTTGATTTGCCATTGGGCAATACATCAAGCAAGGTGGCAGGGATCATGGTCAACCTCGTTGGTGCCGAAGGGCATACCGGCGATGCGGTATATGAAAATATTGAGGACATCCTTAAAATTGAAGGGGTAACGCCCCATATTTATGGAAAACGCGAAACCCGTCCTTTCCGTAAAATGGGCCATGTTACCATCGTTAATGAGGATATGGATACGGCCAGGGAAATTGCCGAAAAAGTTAAAAATACCATCCGAGTAATACGTAATTAATACAGAGCATTATGAGTAAAGTAGCCGTGGTTATGGGAAGCACAAGCGACCTTAATGTAATGCAGGAAGCTGTTGACATCCTCAGGTCATTTGGGATCGATGTTGATGTGGACATTGTTTCTGCACACCGCACACCCGACAAGCTTTTTGAGTTCAGTAAAAATGCCCACACGAACGGTTATAATGTAATCATAGCAGGTGCCGGAGGTGCGGCACACTTACCGGGAATGGTAGCATCCCTTTCTCCCCTGCCGGTCATCGGCGTACCGGTAAAAAGTCGAAATTCCATTGACGGATGGGATTCGGTCCTGTCAATTCTGCAAATGCCTGCGGGGGTTCCCGTGGCCACTGTTGCCCTGGACGGGGCACGTAACGCAGGTATCCTGGCGGCCCAGATCATTGGAAGCCAAAATCCGGAGGTCCTCCAGAAAATCGCAGCATACAAAGAAGGCCTGAAAGAAAAAGTGATCAAAGGCGCTGAGGCTGTACGAGGATCAAAATAACCAGCTACTTGCTCACAGGCAATCGCTTTATCAATATCAATAAAATCAGTTGAAACATGACCGAGGTGAACCCTTTACTTACCCCTTTTGATACAGCCCCTTTCTCCAGGATACGAGAGGAACATTTTAAGCCCGCCTTCATAGCTGCCCTGGAACAGGCCCGTTCGGAAATCGAGCAAATAGCCAGACAGGAAGCTGCTGCTACCTTTTCAAATACCATTGAAGCCCTGGAATTCAGCGGGGAGCATCTGGACAGGCTGAGCAGCCTCTTTTTCAACCTCAATTCTGCGAATACTACAGAAACCCTGCAACAACTGGCTCAGGAAATCTCACCTATGCTTGCAGAGTTCAGTAATGACATTACGCTGAACGAAGCGCTTTTTAAAAGGGTAAAAGCTGTATATGACCAACGCGGGGAGCTGGACTTAAACCCGGAACAAGAAACCCTGCTTGATAAAAAATACAAGCATTTTGCACGGAACGGGGCCAACCTGCCCGAGGCAGATAAAAGTCGTCTTCGTGAAATCGACACTGCCCTGGCGAAATTGAAACTGACCTTTGGCGAAAATGTACTGGCCGAGACCAATAAGTATGAGTTACACCTGACCGAGGAAGCCGATCTGGAAGGGTTGCCGGAAAGCGCGGTGGAAGCGGCAAGGTTGCTGGCCAAATCAAGGGATAAAGAAGGTTGGGTATTTACCCTGGATTATCCCAGCTACCTCCCCTTTATGAAATATGCCCGCAATCGGGACCTCAGAAAGCAACTGTACCTTGCCTTTGCCAGCAAAGGTTTTCACGGGGATGCCCTGGACAACACAGAACTTGTTCTAAAGATCGCAGGCCTGCGGCACGAAAGGGCCCAACTTCTTGGGTATACAACCCACGCCCATTTTGTGCTGGAAGAGCGTATGGCAGACAGCCCGGGAAAGGTGATGGACTTCCTGAACGAATTGCTCGAAAAAGCAAAACCCGCCGCCGAACGGGAATTTGAAGAACTACAGAATTTCGCCAAATCTATAGATGGGATTCAGCAGCTCCAAAAATGGGATAGTGCTTACTATTCAGAGAAACTGAAACAAAAACGCTTTGACCTAGATGATGAACAGCTCAAGCCGTATTTCAAATTGGAAAATGTGCTGCAAGGGGTATTCAAGGTCACAGAAAGACTTTTTGGTTTGCGCTTCGAGGTGGTAGATGATATCGACAAATACCATGAGGAGGTCGTTACCTACAAAGTACTGGATCAGGATAATAATTTCATTTCACTTTTCTATGCGGATTTCCATCCCAGGCCGGGGAAGAGGGGTGGCGCCTGGATGACCTCCTTTAAACCGCAATACAGGAAGGGAGATAAAAACTTCAGGCCCCACATTTCCAATGTTTGCAATTTTACCAGGTCCACTGAAACAAAGCCTTCCCTGCTCAATTTCAGGGAAGTGACCACACTATTTCATGAATTCGGGCACGCCCTTCACGGCATGCTGGCAAATACTACTTACCCCAGTCTCTCCGGCACTTCGGTATACTGGGATTTCGTGGAATTACCGAGCCAGCTCCTTGAAAACTGGTGCTATGAAAAAGAGGCACTGGAACTCTTCGCTGTGCATCACGAGACTGGGGAGCCCATCCCTATGGACCTTATCGAGAAGATAAAAGCCACTGCGACCTTCCAGCAGGGCATGGCAACCTTAAGGCAATTGAGTTTTGGTTTTCTGGATATGTCCTGGCATGCCAAGGACCCCACCGGGATTACTGATGTAAAGGGATATGAAAAAGAAGCTTTTGCAGGTACCCAGCTTTTTCCGGAAACCGAAGAAACCTGTATGAGCACCGCGTTCTCTCATATATTTCAAGGCGGGTATTCTTCCGGCTACTACAGTTATAAATGGGCAGAAGTATTGGATGCAGACGCTTTTGCTTACTTTAAGGAACACGGCATCTTTAACGCGAAAATCGCGGAACAGCTGAGGACTCATATCCTTGCCATGGGCGGCACGGAGAAACCCATGGATCTGTATGTGCGTTTCAGGGGTAGTGAACCGAAACTGGATGCATTGCTGGAAAGGGCCGGTCTATTGAAGAAATCAGCCTAGTCCCGGGCTTTTAGCCAGGCATCGTAGCCCCCGGTAAGGTCAACCACCTCTTTGTATCCCAGGGAATCGAGCAGTTTTGCTGCCGACGCACTGCGACCACCCACCTTGCAGTAGACATATACTTTCTGGTCCTTGTCTATGCCTTCCAGCTGTTGTACGAAGGATGCATCATACCAATTGAGGTTAAGCGCCCCTTCAAGATGCCCCTCCTCATATTCCTCCGGGGTCCTTACATCAATTACCACCGCATTTTCGAGTTCATCAGAACTCAGTTCGGTAATGGGCATTTCCCTTGCTTGCTTACAGGAAAACAAGAACCCTGCGCTTATAAATACTAAAAGGAATCTTTTCATGATACAGGCTTTTAGCCAAAAGTAGTGATATTTCTTCTTAAGTATTTCCCTTACTTTTGATCCGATGAGCAGGAATGAAAGTACACATCAGTTACATCCCGAAAACTGGGTTGATCAGTACGCTGACTACCTGTATAATTATGCGGTTATCCGTGTAAGTGACCCGGAAGTAGCGCGCGACCTTGTACAGGAAACCTTCCTCGCCGGATTGAATTCAGCCAAAAATTTCAAGGGTACTGCTTCGGAACGCACCTGGTTGATTGCCATCCTTAAACGTAAAGTAATAGATCATTACCGCAAGATCAATTCTAAAAAGGGAAAAGCAGAAGTACGTATCCAGAGTATTCAAAATGACGACAACGAGGGCGACTGGCTGGAAGAACGTGCTGCAGATCCTCTCAGCCTTAAAGAAAACAGTGCACTCGAAAACGAGGAACTAGGGCTTGCTATCCAGGAGTGTATTTCAAAATTACCCGCAAAACAGGCTAAGGTCTTCACTATGAAGACCCTGCAAGGCATGGGAACGGAGGAGGTCTGTAATGAATTGGGAATAAATCCGTCTAATCTTTGGGTCATGATCCACAGGGCCAGAACATCCCTGATGGCATGCCTCGACAAAAATTGGTTTGGTGTATGATTTCATGTGAAGCAGCGGCCCATATTTGTAATAAAAAACAGTACAAAGAAGCCTCCTGGAAGGAACGCATCCAACTGTTCCTTCACCTGGTAGTCTGCAAGACCTGCACTACTTTTTCCAGGAAAAACACCCAACTCACTTCGCTTTGTAAGAAAGCCCACCTGCAACAGCTATCCGATCAGGATAAACAGCAGATAAAAAGAAGGCTTCAAAACAAGGGATAGTATAGCGTAATAAGTCCTATCAACAGGGCCCAGGCAATCGGAAGGCCTTCGACCCAAAAGGAAGCATAGTAATCTGACTGGTTGCGGCTTGCCCTTCCCAGCAGCAACCATAAGGCCATCATTAACACGAACTTGCCCGGAACTTCCAGTACATGCAGATCATCCTTCAGAAAGGTCAGTAGGAAATATACCATCGCGAGCAAGACCCCTGCCCATTTGGTTGCCCTTTCTCCAAAGCGTTGTGGAAAGGTCCTGAGCTCAGGGGGATCGTACTTCAGGTCTCGTATTTCAAAAGGTACCATGAGAACCAGGATGAGGAGAAATCGCTGCAGAAAGTCAATATACCCATCCCACCTCCAACTCACCTTGTAATGCACCATCGGCAATACCTGTGTGATCAGCGTCCAGACCAGGGCAACAAGGAAGACCTTGAGCAGCCCGTAATTCCTCAGGTTCTTTTTACGTGGGTAAACCGGTAGGGCATACGCTCCTATGAACAGGGCGGTGACAAAAAGTACAAGCCAGCTTTCATGACCCAGGTCTTTAAGCAGGAAAAGGGCAATGCCCAGATTGGCCAGACTGAAGTACTGTATTACCCTGTGATAACTATTGGAAACCAGAACATACTTCCTTGCCTCCACACCGTATTTGATGAAATTATAGGTAGCCAGTGTACTGCAAAAGATAAAAATCAAAAAATCTGTTTCCGGTGTTATGTTTAAGAAGGTAAGGGTAACAAAAATCAGGGAAACCACGGCAAAACCAACATGTATACTGGACCGCAGGTAAAACTTGAAAATTTCGGCAAAAACATTCATTAAACAAATGTAGCCAAACCCCTCGGTACCGTTGATTTATGGTTAAAAACTTTCACTTCAGGGCCTTTGTTTTTGCAGTTTTTAAGAGAATTAATCCCTAATTTTGTGCATTTAAAAATTAGCACTGCTCATGAATACGGAAAAGTTTGCTTTACGGCACATAGGCATCAGGAATAAGGACCTTGATCATATGTTGGAAACCATTGGCGTAGATAGTCTTGAACAGCTTATTGACGAGACCATACCAGAGGAAATCCGGCTTGAGGAACCCTTGCAACTAGATGCCCCGATCAGCGAACCCGAATTCCTGAATCACCTGCAGGAATTATCCAAGAAAAATCAGGTTTTCAGGACCTATATTGGTATGGGGTACCATGAGAGTGTTACGCCTTCGGTAATAAAAAGAAATATCCTGGAAAATCCGGGATGGTATACGGCCTACACCCCTTATCAGGCGGAGATTGCACAGGGCCGG
>NZ_CEYNTP010000149.1:0-6991 GCF_982873095.1 Lentiprolixibacter sp.
CCCTGTTATCGCTGATGGGGGCATTCGCTACACAGGTGACATTCCCAAAGCCATTGCGGCCGGGGCAGATTGCGTGATGCTGGGTTCCCTATTAGCGGGAACCAAGGAGTCCCCAGGTGAAACCATTATTTATGAAGGCCGTAAATTCAAATCCTATCGCGGTATGGGCTCCGTCGAAGCGATGAAACAAGGGAGCAAAGACCGCTATTTTCAGGATGTGGAAGACGATATTAAAAAGCTGGTTCCTGAAGGAATTGTGGGCCGCGTACCCTACAAGGGCGACCTTTTTGAGAGTATCCACCAGTTTATTGGTGGTCTGAGGGCCGGAATGGGATATTGTGGGGCCAAGGATATTGCAACCTTAAAGGATACGGCAAAATTCGTGAAGATCACGTCCAGCGGGATCAAGGAAAGCCATCCCCATCACGTAACCATAACCAAGGAGTCCCCGAATTACAGCAGGTAACATCTGACCTTCGGAAGAGTGGGTTGGTCAAGGGCTAGCGACCCTGCCCACTATAGGTTTTCCAGTCTTTTTTCAGGTAAATATTATCCCCGAAATATCGGGCAATATTCAGGAAAGGTTTTGGCTTCTGGTACCCGGGCACAGGTGAGAGCATATTAAAGTTTTCGTCCAAAAATACAACTGTGGGGTAACTGAGCCTGCCCTGTAATAATGCGAGAGCCAGTTGGTGATATCCCTTTTTTCCCGAAGGCACATAGGTATAGGTTTTGCCATTGAAAGTAATGGGGTCTTTGCCCTCACCATCCAATTTGACCATATAGAAGTTTTCGGACATATATGCGGCTACCTCCGCATTCTGGAAAGTATCTTTGTCCATTTTCTTACACCAACCACACCAGTCGGTATACACATCCACAAATATTTTCTTTGGGTTCTTGTCCGTGGTAGCCAGTTGGGCAGCCTCGTCCCAGGTCATCCATTGCACTTCCTGGGCCATGATAATTGGTCCTGAGAGGAGCAACAGGGCTATGAGGGGTAGTTGTAATAATTTGGGGGTAAAAATTTTCATGAGCTAGTTTTTGTGTACGTTTCAAATACTATACCAAAACTAACGTAAAAATAAGCATATTATTTCACTGCAGGTCGTGTGAGATCGGCCTTAAAAAGATCGGCTACATCGATCTGGTTTCTTATCAGGTCGTCAAAATCTTCCCTCTTTCGGACAAGCACGGCCTCTCCGTCATGCCACAGCACTTCAGCAGGCCGATACCGGGAATTATAGTTGCTGGCCATCGTGAAGCAATACGCCCCAGCATTGTTAAAGCAGAGAATATCTCCTTCTGATATCTCTGAAATACGCCGGTTATTACCAAAAGTGTCGGTTTCACAAATGTATCCCACTACGGAATAATAGCGCTCCTTGCCATTCGGGTTGGAAAGGTTGGAGATGTTGTGTGACGCCCCGTAGAGCATGGGCCGAATAAAATGATTAAACCCGGAGTCCACTCCCGCAAATACGGTAGAGGTGGTTTGTTTTACCACATTCACCTTGGCGAGGAAGTACCCGGCCTCACTTACAAGGAATTTGCCGGGTTCAAAGGCCAGTACCAGTTCTTTGCCGTAGTCCCTGCAGAATTCATTAAAACGGGAACTCAGTTTTTGGCCCAGTTCCTCAATGTTCGTTTCGATGTCTCCAGTTTTGTAGGGAACTTTGAACCCACTTCCAAAATCGATAAAATCAAGGTCCTTAAAATGCTTGGCCGTATCAAAAAGGATTTCTGAAGCGTACAGGAACACATCGATATCCAGAATGTCACTTCCGGTGTGCATGTGGATCCCATTTACCTTCATTTTGGTAAGCTCCACAATGCGCAGGATATGGGGGATTTGATGAATGCTGATCCCGAATTTTGAATCGATATGCCCCACGGATATCTTAGTGTTTCCCCCTGCCATGACGTGTGGGTTGATTCGGATGCATACCGGTACATCTGGATGTGCACTCCCGAACTGTTCCAGAAAAGAAAGGTTGTCTATATTGATTTGTACACCGAGCGTCGCTGCTTCCTCAATCTCCTCCAGGGAAACACCATTGGGAGTAAAGATGATATCCTCAGGCCTGAAGCCTGCCAATAAGCCCAGCTTTACTTCCTGAATGGAAACCGTGTCCAGGCCGCTGCCCATACTGTTCATCAAACGCAAAATGGCCAGGTTGGAAAGCGCTTTCACGGCATAATTCAGCTTGAGCCGCGGAACGGAACTGAATGCGCTGGTTAGCCGGTTAAACTGTGAGGTAATCTTGGCTGTATCATATACATAAACGGGGGCCCCAAATTGCTCCGCTACAGAAAGAAGATCCGTGTTTTTCATATCCATCAATTTAAACAAATCTAGGGCACTTGCCCAAGGCATACAAGCGAATCCCAATGTTTTATAATTATACAACAAAAAGTTATAAATATAACAATTTACTTTCGCTTGCCCCGCACTATTTTGCTTTGTACATTTAGGTAAAATGAGCTTATGAAGTTACCCCTTTTCCCCCTTCAGACGGTTTTTTTTCCCGGTGAACAGGTACCCCTGCATATATTCGAAGAGCGTTACAAGGCCCTGATTCGTGATTGCAGGGAAGAAGCCGCTACTTTTGGCATACCGGTGTATATAAATGATAGTATTTCCTATGGTACCGAAGTACAGTTGGTGGAAGTAGTGAATACCTATGAAAGCGGTGCCATGGATATTGTATGTGTGGCGCGGCAGGTGTTCAAGGTGGTGACTTTTGAAAACCAAATGGAAGGGAAGCCTTATGCAGGGGGTATCGTGCAGTTTCTTGACAATATCAAAGATGGGGAGGAAAAGCAAAAACGTATCGTACTTTCCAAAATAAAAGAACTCTACCAGCTTATGGATGTTCCGTTTGAGCCCGTAAAGGAAGAGCTTTTCAATAGTTTTACCCTTGCCCACAAAATGGGCCTCTCGTTTGAACAGGAATATCAGCTATTACAAATGCCCAGTGAAAGCGAGCGTCTTGGTTTCATCAATTCCCATCTATTGGGTACCATCCTGGTACTGAAGGAAGTAAAGCGAACCAAGGAACTGATCGAAATGAATGGCCATTTTCGGAATTTTGACCCCTTGGATTTTGAGGATCTGGAAGTATAATCTCTGGCAATCCATACTTTCACGCAAATAGATTATTTCTGCAAACATTGGTCTGTAAAATATTGGTCTAATGAGGTGCGTTTGCTATTTTTGCCTGCAATAAAAAACCAGTATATGAATCTTCACGAGTATCAGGGAAAGGAAATTCTAGCAAGTTTTGGAGTACGCATTCAACGAGGCAAGGTCGCACAGGATCCAAAAGAGGCGGTAGCCGTTGCCAAAGCGCTTACAGAGGAAACAGGAACGTCCTGGTATGTGGTAAAGGCACAGGTGCATGCCGGGGGGCGAGGAAAAGGTGGTGGTGTTAAACTGGCAAAAAGCCTTGAGGAGGTGGAAAGCATTTCTGATCAGATCATTGGGATGAACCTGGTCACTCCACAGACTTCTGCGGAAGGAAAGAAAGTTCACCAGGTACTTGTCGCTGAAGACGTATACTACCCAGGGGAGAGTGAGACCAGCGAATTCTATATGTCAGTCCTGCTCAATCGCGCTAAGGGGCGCAATATGATCATGTATTCCACAGAAGGTGGGATGGATATAGAAGAGGTGGCTGAGAAGACCCCGCACCTGATCTTTACAGAAGAAGTTGATCCGGCAGTAGGACTATTGCCCTTTCAGGCCAGGAAAATTGCTTTTAACCTGGGTCTGAGCGGAATTGCATACAAGGAAATGGTAAAATTCGTCTCTGCTTTATACAAGGCCTATGAGGGAAGTGATGCCAACCTTTTTGAGATCAACCCTGTTCTCAAAACCTCAGATGATAAGATCCTTGCCGTAGATGCCAAGGTTACCCTAGATGACAATGCCTTGTTCAGGAGAAAGGACTATGCGGCCATGAGGGACCTGCGGGAGGAAAGCCCTATCGAAGTGGAAGCCCGTGAGGTTGGACTTAATTATGTAGACCTGGATGGTAATGTGGGCTGTATGGTTAACGGGGCTGGCCTCGCCATGGCTACTATGGACCTTATTAAAATGGCGGGCGGAGAACCTGCTAATTTCCTGGATGTAGGAGGTACTGCCGATGCCAAACGGGTAGAGCAGGCCTTTCGAATCATCTTGAAAGACCCCAATGTAAAAGCCATCCTCATTAACATTTTTGGGGGTATAGTACGGTGTGACCGCGTTGCCCAGGGCGTTGTGGATGCTTACAAGAATATGGGTGATGCCATAAAGGTGCCCATCATCGTTCGTTTGCAGGGTACGAATGCTGAACTTGCCAAGGAGATCATCGACAACTCAGGTCTTGCAGTTCACTCAGCCGTGCAGTTCAAGGAAGCTGCAGATAAGGTAGAGGAGGTGCTTTCATAAATACGGAATACAATAATTTTAAGGCGATGTTCTAATAACATCGCCTTTTTTTATTCATGAATATGATTAGAGGAGCCTGTTTACGACCAGTTTAATTCTGGAGGGATTTCCTATTTTTTGTTAAATTCTGAAGATAATCCCCGATATTTTGATTAAAGTTTTGTTAAAACACTTATTTATTGTAACATCTTCAATAAAGCCTCGTCAATTATATCAAATCATCATTTTTTCATCAATCATTAAACAAACAACATCATGAGAAAAATTAGTTTAGTATTTCTGGCGGCCGCACTGTTATCAACTGGCAATCTTTTAGCTACAACTCCTGGTACAGACCCATCCAAATCGCTTTCAGCGCAAATCGGAGAACTCCTTGAAGACAACCGGCTTGAGGTTGAACAAGACCTCAAAGCTACTGTACTTTTTACCTTGAACGAACAAGGTGAAATCGTAGTCTTTTCTGTCGACACAGAAGACGAGGCTCTGGAAAAGTGGGTTAAGGCCCGGCTTAACTACGAGAAAGTAGAATTGGATCAGCACACGGCTGGCAAAATGTACAAGGTCCCGGTTCGGATCGAGGCATAACGAGACATCTCAAAAGAAAATCCTGAAGTAGTTCAGGATTTTTTTTTGCCCTTATCTTTCGGGGGATGTTGCTTGCCTTTACCAATTGTTTTTGAGTTATCGGATCGTTTTAAAACATCTCCAGGAAATTTGGGATCTTCCCTGGTGCCCCGCAGGTGCAGTACCAGACCGTTCAGGAAATTTCGAAGTACCTGGTCCCCGCACTCACGATAATTAGGATGTCCCTCCCTACGGCAAAATGCTCCGATCTCCGATTTGGAAATTCTGAAGTCTACCCCTTTTAAAATTTCGACAATTTCATCATCCCTCAGCATCAAGGCTACCCTGAGTTTCTTAAGGACGTCATTATTATTCATAACAATTCTTAGTAAAGATTGATAAAATCCGGCTATAATACTACCACTTAATATACGAAACTGAGGATATTTAGAGTTATATGCAGGAAAGCTTTTCATCCAACAGCTGTTTATGTTTACTTACAAAGAGAAACTGGGATTATTATCAGAATTAATTGCTTTTGCCAAGACGGATCATGTGGTAAGTCCCGAAGAATATGGCTTATTACTGGGTATAGCCAGGAATTTAGGTATTGAACAAAACCGCTTCCATCGCCTGTTCGACGCCCCGGTGAAAAGGGAGAATCAAGGGTCTCAAACAGAACGTATTGTTCAGTTTCATCGCCTGGTATTACTGATGAATGTGGATCAGGAACAGGACCTGAAAGAAGTGGAAAACCTGTATAATATGGGCCTGCATATGGGCCTGCCTCCAGGAGCCATACAACAGGTGCTTGAAGTTATGCATCAGTATCCGGATAAAGTGGTTCCGCCTGATGTGCTTCTGAATATCTTCAATGCGCACAACAACTGATCTTTCTTTCCTGATGTCGTAAACAGACATAATGACATTATTTATCAGATCATAACCGACAAAACGGCAGGTTTTTGATTTGGTACAGCCTTTGCCCTATACATGACGATTGCAATATTAATCAAGTTTAATTGTAAAACTGATAGTCATGAGTATAGTAAAAAGGCACAACGTATTGTTTCCATCCGTATTTGATGAATTTCTCAAACCCGACTGGTTTGGAGGAATGGAAAAGTACAATAGATCATATCCGGCGGTCAATATCAAGGAGAATGAGGATAGCTTCGAATTGGAGCTGGCCATTCCCGGTAAGAAGAAAGAAGACTTTAATGTAGAGGTGGATGACCATGTTATGACCATTTCTATGGAATCCCGAACAGAGGATGAAGTGGCCGAAGAAAACTACACCAGAAGAGAGTTTTCATACACTGCCTTCACCCGCTCATTCACCTTGCCCGAAACCGTGGCAGAGGATAAGATCAAAGCCGCATATACCGATGGTATACTAAAATTTACACTTCCCAAAAAAGAGGAGGCTTTACCCAAGCCCAAAAGGATGATTGAGATTGGGAAATAAGAGATGATGAAGTTATGATGCGCCCGCCTAACGGGCCTTCATAATGGTTGGTTTGTTTAGTTGGTTAGTTAGGGAAAGCACCCCATCCGGGGTGCTTTTTTATTGGGTCTGTTCCTGCAGGGTTTTGATCTCATCGCGCAGTTTGGCTGCAAGCATAAAATCGAGTTCTTTGGCCGCTTTTTCCATTTCCTTTCGCTTGCTGCGAATCAGTTTTTCTTTTTGATCCGGTGTGAGATATTCCAGGTCCGGCTCAGCAGCCCTAATAGCTTCCTTCTCAAAGTGGTAAGTAGAGACTGAGTTTTTTGCCAGGGCATTGTCGAGACTTTTGTTAAGGGCCTTTGGTACGATATTGTTCTCCGCATTATACGCCAATTGTTTTTCCCTCCGGTAATTGGTCTCATCAATGGTTTTCTGCATGCTCTCGGTTATCGTATCAGCATACATGATCGCCTTTCCATTCAGGTGTCTTGCCGCCCTTCCCACCGTCTGGGTCAGCGACCGATTGCTCCTGAGAAATCCTTCCT
>NZ_CEYNTP010000150.1:0-6951 GCF_982873095.1 Lentiprolixibacter sp.
ACAGGGAATTCTCAGCTGTGCGAAACACTTTCCGGGGCACGGGGATACGGCTACGGATTCCCATCTCGGGCTTCCCGTCATCTCAAAGTCCAGGTCAGCATTAAGGGAACATGAGCTCGCTCCCTTCAGTGAACTGATACAGGACGGGGTAGACGCGGTTATGATCGGTCATCTTGCCGTGCCGGCCCTTACGGGAGATAACATTACCCCTGCCACCCTGTCTGACCGGCTTATAAAAGGCACATTACGGCAGGAAATGGGCTTTGAAGGGGTCGTGGTTTCCGATGCCCTCAATATGCATGCGGTCTCCAAACACTACCCTGAAAAAGGCGAGCTGGAGTTTCAGGCGTTTTCTGCGGGTATTGATGTGTTCTGTTTTTCAGAGCATCCTGAGGAGGGTATCAACAAAATTAGTGACCGGGGGGCCAGAGAAGATATCGAAGCCGCTTTTAGACGTGTATGGGAGCTGAAATCGCGATGCTATTGGGATCCCGGCACTGTGCATCCCATCCTTAGTGATTGTAAACCCTTAAACCTGGAGATCGCACAAAAATGCCTTACCGCCTACCAGGGAGAAACAACATCTCAGGCTTTTCCGGATGCAGAGTGGATGGGTGTGCAAATAGGCGCAGTAGAAGATAACCTGTTCTTTAAACGGATCATGCAGAAGAGGGGACTGCAACAAATCACGATAGATTGGGAAAAGGCACCTTCCATGGATCAAATAAGATCTGGAGATCGCTATCTTTTGGCCATTTTCCCTCCTTCAGTGAAACCGACGAACCGTTTTGGATGCTCCGAGGCTACACTGGCTTTAATTAATGGTTTGCTCCAAAGTGAAAAGGTTACCCTATATCTCTTTGGTAACCCCTACTTCTTAAATTTGTTACAACCGGATCCCGATAATACGATTATCATTGCTTATCAAAACTTTGGGGTATTTCAGGAAGTAGCGGCAGACCACTTTTTGGGGAAATGTCCTGCTCCGGGTCAACTTCCCATCCAATTGAAATAAAAATGAATGAAAACATATAAAGTCATAGCGTTAATGTCCGGAACTTCCCTTGACGGGCTCGATATGGCCTACTGTCATTTTCGTGCCAAAAGTGACACCTGGGAGTTTGATATCGTTAAAACACGACATACAGGGTATACCGAAGACCTAAAGGATAAACTCAAAAATACCATAACCCTGTCTGCGATTGACCATATGCGTCTTGATCACGGCTATGGTATTTGGCTGGGCCAGCAGGTTCGTGCATTTGTTGCAGAGGAAGGTCTGGATGTGGATTTTATTGCCAGCCATGGCCACACTTCCCATCATCGCCCGGAGCTGGGCATCACTTGTCAGCTGGGCTCTGGCCAGCACATTGCCAATGCATCAGGTAGTACTACCATCTGTGATTTTCGTTCTAATGATGTCGCCCTTGGCGGTCAGGGTGCCCCCCTTGTTCCTATCGGGGACCACTTCCTGTTTTCCCAGTATACTTTTTGCCTCAATTTAGGTGGCATTTGCAATATCTCCTTCCTTCACCAGGGCAAGCGCATCGCCTATGATATCGGTGTGGCCAATATGCTTTTGAACCATCTTTCAGCAATGGGGGAAATGCCTTACGATGAGGGCGGTAAATACGCCGCTTCGGGCACTGTTAATCAGGAATTGCTTGAGGCACTCAATACCCTGCCGTACTACAAACAATCTTTTCCTAAATCAACAGGTTACGAATGGTTTACAGGCTCCCTTCTCCCCCTTGTGAACCAACATAAGGATTCACTGGAAAACCTTTTGTGTACCGCCGTTCACCATATTACCGATCAGATCAGCCTGCAAATCATGTCCCATATAACCTCAGTACAAGCCTCTGTGTTGGTAACAGGAGGAGGAGCCCATAACGACTTCCTCATCAACCTGCTTCGTAAAAAACTTGGGGAGCGTGTGGATATCATTGTCCCGGACCGCACCTTGGTGGATTTTAAGGAAGCCCTCGTATTTGGCTTTATGGGGGTTTTAAGGATGCAGCACAAGACCAATGTACTGGCCTCGGTTACCGGGGCAGAAAGGGATAGTGTTTCCGGCGTAATCTACCTGCCCAGCTAAACTGCAAACACCGTAATATCAGTAATTGGGAAATGCATCAGTAAAAAATATGCATCCAGTCAACCTATTGCCAAAACTACCGTATAAGGTATGACAAGAATCATAAAATTCTACAATAATATGCCTTAGACTTGTGCTGTATTTGTACTTGATCAATACAACTGCAAATGTCTCAATCATGATGTCAACTCGAAGTATGGCCCTTTATCTTTTCGGGCTTTTTCTATTTATCAGTCAGTCTTTTTACGCACAGGGTTTTCCCAATTATGATGGCGGGTTCAAATTTGCAATGAGCGAAGATGGTTCCAAATACCTGCGTATTGTGTCCTGGGTCCAGGGTCAGGCACTTTACAATACGGACGACACTTTTGATCTCAATGGAAATGAAAACAATAACCTGAGTTTCAACCTGCGCAGGGCGCGGATATTGATGTATTCCCAGCTAAACAAAAACTTTCTTATCGTTACCCATTTTGGGTTGAATAACCTGAACAGTAATACCCTCAGTCCTACAGGAACAGGGGAGGGTTCTCAATTATTTTTTCACGGCGCCTGGGTGGAATACAACCTAAATCCAAACCATGCGCTTGGTGGTGGACTGCATTACTTTAACGGCATTTCAAGGCTGAACAGCCAGAGCACCCTGAATATGATGACGCTTGATAATCACCGTCAGGCCTGGGCCACCTTGGGGCTTTCTGATCAATTCGGACGGCACGTGGGTGTTTTTGCCAAGGGAAGTTTCAACAGACTGCAGTACAGGGTATCTATCAACGAGGCCTTAGTTTCAAGTCTGGATCAACGCCTCCCAATAGCCGGTGGGCAGGCAGTCTACGGCGGACGTTCCCTTCTCGGGTCCAAAAAAGCTGGCAGGACCTATGCGGGGTACTTTGACTTTCAGTTTTTCAATAAAGAATCCAATCTGTTGCCTTATAAAGTAGGGACTTATTTAGGAGAGAACCGAATTTTTAATATTGGAGCTGGGTTTTTCTATCATCCTGATGGAGCCGTCGTAGATAATGGAACAACAGCCGTGCCCCGCCTCACAGGGCAGGATGTGTTCATTTATGGTATCGATGCATTTTACGATGCCCCTCTGAGTGATGACGGAAGTGCTATTACCGCCTATGCGCTTTACCAGGTTACGGATTATGGAAGGAATTACTTCTTTGGGCCCTACGGTACGGGCAGCTTTTTTTGTGCTCATGCCGGTTACGTTTTCAAAGGGGATCTGACCAAAAGGAGATACCAGCCATATGTAAGTTATGAAAGGCAGTCTTACGATGCCGATGACGACAACAGGAATACCTTTGGAATTGGCATCAATGCCTATAGAAGTGGTCACCACTCCAAATTTACCCTGGAATATAAAAATGACATTTTTGGATCCACTAAGGCCAATTTTTTAATTCTTCAGGCCATGATCTACCTATAGTCATTGACGTATGTGTATTGCTGTTCCGGCTTTAGAAAAAGTGCTCGTATTTGCCTTTGACACGTCTCCACAGCCTCCAGACCACGTAGACACCGATCAAGCTCAACATCGAAAAGCCTGCTGCAAAATAAACCCAAAACCAGTCGAAGGTATAGGTGGCGTGATATTCGGGCTGTACATCAAAATTCTCCCAGGGACCAGTTCTACCCAGCACATAGATCAACACACGTACGGCATGTACCATAACTGACCATACTCCCATTTTCAATGCCGTGCTGGCATACTGCCATTTACTGAGGATGAACCAGCGTGAACCCGCGAGCAAAGCACCCAGGTCCAGCATGAATTCGAGAATCAGTAAGGCATAGACCCACTCCGTAAGGATCTCGAATGCCTGCTCTACCAGCACCATTCGCAGAGTGCGAAAGAGAAGGATGCTGCTCCCCAGCATTAGTAGTCCGGCGTATAACCGCTGCCTGGGATCTTTTACTCGGCGCATCCGCCAATAGCGATATCTTGTTTTTACCTGCATTCCTTACAAATAAAATATACTGAAGAAAACAGCCTATGATGTAGCTCAGTTCTTCTTTTCAAATACCCAACAAGTAAATGTCTAACAGCCAAATTACAAGGGAATGTTCCCATGTTTTCGTTTGGGGGCAGCCATCTGCTTGTTTTTCAGCATAGCAAAAGCCTTGATAAGTTTACGACGAGTGTCCTTGGGGAGGATCACCTCATCTATGAAGCCTCTTCTAGCTGCCATGAAAGGATTAGCAAATTTCTCAGCATAGGCTGCTTCTTTTTCTAACAATTTTGCTTCTGGATCATCTGCACTTGCTATTTCCTTCCTGAAAATGATCTCACTGGCCCCTTTGGCCCCCATAACGGCAATTTCCGCACTCGGCCAGGCGTAGTTAAAGTCGGCCCCTATATGCTTGGAATTCATAACGTCATAAGCACCGCCATAGGCTTTTCGGGTAATAACGGTCACCCTGGGCACCGTGGCCTCACAGAAGGCATAAAGGAGTTTAGCCCCATGTACGATTATGCCATTCCACTCCTGGTCGGTACCAGGCAGGAAACCCGGCACATCCTCAAGGACCAGCATCGGAATATTAAAACTGTCGCAGAACCGCACAAAGCGTGCCGCCTTGACGGAACTATTGACCCCTAATACCCCGGCCAGGTACATAGGCTGGTTGGCAATGATTCCAATGCTTTTACCCGCAAGACGGGCGAAACCTACAATGATATTTTCTGCGTATTCCGCATGGATTTCAAAAAATGAATCCTTGTCTATTATCCCACTGATGACATCATGCATGTCATACGGTTTATTGGGATTTTCAGGAATAATCCCGGACAGCTCCTCCCGGACCTCATCTTTCAATTCATAAGGCAGGTCTTTGGGGGTCTCCCGATTACTTTGCGGCAAATAGCTGAGCAGTTTCTTTACATCCTCCATACAGGTGATATCATTGGCACTGGTCCGGTGGGCCACTCCTGATTTTACGGCATGGGTGTGTGCGCCACCAAGTTCTTCTGATGTAACCTCTTCATTAGTGACGGTTTTCACTACATTAGGTCCGGTGACGAACATATAGCTGGTCTTTTCCACCATAAAGGTAAAGTCGGTCATGGCAGGTGAATAGACTGCCCCTCCTGCACAGGGTCCCATAATCGCCGAAATTTGGGGCACTACCCCAGAAGCCAGAACATTGCGATAGAAGATATCAGCATATCCTCCAAGCGACCTGACACCCTCCTGTATCCGCGCACCTCCGGAATCATTCAGGCCAATTACCGGGGCTCCTACCTTCATTGCGAGGTCCATAACCTTACAGATCTTCTCGGCATGTGTCTCGGATAAAGCCCCGCCAAATACCGTAAAATCCTGTGCGTAGACATACACCAATCGCCCTTCGATGGTTCCGTATCCTGTTACTACTCCATCCCCGTAATAGAGCTCGTTTTCCATCCCAAAATCTGTTGTTCGATGGGTTACCAGAATGCCCATCTCCTCAAAGGAGCCTTCATCGAGCAGGTACTGAACGCGTTCCCGTGCTGTTAGTTTTTTCTTGGCGTGTTGTTTTGCTATCCGCTCTTTACCGCCTCCAAGGTGGGCGAGTGCAACGCTTTCTTTAAGTTTTTTGATCTTCGAGTCCATCTGTTAGTTATTTGGGATGCGTAAAATCTCCTGGTCTTTCAAATATTTTTTTAAGGCCACAATTGCTGCTATTCTGGCTTCTTCTTCGGAACTTTTATGCAGGACTTCCGGCGAATAATAGTTCTTTACGAAATGGGTGTCGAAATTGCCAGATCGGAAGGCTTCGTGTTCACATACGAAACGTCCGAAAGGGAGGGTGGTCTTCACGCCTTCCACTTCATAGGCATCTATGGCCTGGATCATAAGCGCAATGGCTTCTTCCCTGCTCTTCCCATAAGTAATGAGTTTTGACAGCATGGGATCGTAGTAAATAGGCACTTCCATCCCCTCCTCGAAACCATTGTCTACTCGTATCCCCTCGCCCACAGGAAGCCGGTATTTTTCGAGCTTACCCACACTGGGAAGGAAATCGTTCAGGGGATCTTCGGCATACACGCGGAGTTCAATAGCGTGCCCATCTATTTGAAGGTCTTTCTGCTGGATGGGGAGGGCTTCCCCCCGGGCTACCCTGATCTGAAGTTCAACAAGATCAACTCCGGTTATCAGCTCCGTGACCGGGTGTTCCACCTGCAGGCGTGTATTCATTTCAAGGAAATAGAAATTCAGATCGGCATCCATGAGGAACTCCACGGTACCTGCCCCGAGATAGTCACAGGATTTGGCTACCTGGGTTGCTGCCACCCCCATTTTTTCCCTTAATTCCGGAGTAAGGATGGCTGAAGGTGCTTCTTCGACCACTTTTTGATGCCGCCTTTGCACACTGCATTCCCGCTCAAAAAAATACAGGATATTGCCGTGGCTATCTGCCATGATCTGGATTTCAACGTGTCTTGGGGAGGTAACATATTTTTCAATGAAAACAGAACCGTCCCCAAAGGCAGAGGTCGCTTCACTGATGGCCCGCTCCATTTGCGATTCCAGGTCCTTTTCCTTTTCCACAATTCGCATCCCCTTACCTCCTCCCCCTGCGGAAGCTTTAATCAGGATAGGAAATCCTATTTCCCGGGCGATTTCTTTTGCCTTCTGCACATCAGTAATGGCCTCATCTATACCGGGCACCATAGGTATTTTATACTTCTTTACGGCTTCCTTGGCGGCCAGTTTGCTTCCCATCATCCTGATGGCTTTCGGTTTGGGGCCAATAAAGGTGAGGCCGTTCCGTTCTACTGCTTCCGAAAAGCCGGCATTCTCACTGAGAAATCCATAGCCAGGATGGATGGCATCTGCGTTGAGGGATTTTGCTACTTCTAT
>NZ_CEYNTP010000151.1:0-6893 GCF_982873095.1 Lentiprolixibacter sp.
TGCTGGAAGCCGGATTACAGATTGATAAATCTCCTTCGGCAATCAAGTTGCGATTGTACCAGACCCTCTCCAATATTGCTGCCGAGAAGAATTCTACCATTCTTTTCCCATTTCCTGAAGAGGTATTGCCGAGAAACAAGAAGGATAAAGGTAACTAGCCCTATCCAAACAATTTCAGGATGAAGGCAGCGTAAATGCTGCCTTCGTTTTTGGCAGGTGAACAAGCACCAGGATCAATAATCCCAGGAGATCATAAACGAAGTGAAGGATGTGAAACGTAATCCCAAGGAGCAGCTGTATATTGATCCAAAGGATAAGTACCAGTCCAATTCCATAAGCAAATGTCCATGACCAGTGCTGTTCCGGGTAGGGTTGCAGGCTGTTGCTTCCAAATAACGGGACCTTTCTCAATAAACCGTATACAGTAAATGCAGGCCAGACTCCAAGCAGGGAGAACAACAATATGCCCGGGATTGAGAAAGTAGTAAATGGGGTTTCCTCAAGAAGATCTGACGGAAGGCCCAAGCCGGATCCATCCGGAGAGATCATCATGGCAATCCCCCCAAACAGGGCACCCAGTGAGAGCACCGCCAGGCAACTCACCAAGAGCAGAGGAGCAATATGTACCTTCTTGGAATCCATGGTTTAGGGAATTGCCAGTTCCTGCCTGAGGATGTTTTTAAAGCGGGTTGCACTTATGTAGTGATCTTCCAGGAGTTTTCCATTGTGTAGCAGGCTGAATACCCCAAACCCCGATGGGGCACTCTGGGCTTCTTCCGCCGTTTGCAAACGTACCAGCTGTAATTCAATATCGTAGTCCTGTGCGGTGTTCCACAGGGCATTTACAGCCTTATCATGCCAGGGGCACTGGTCCGCATACACCAGCTGCCAGCCTTTATAATTTGACTGTTCCAGCTCCCAGTCGCGCAATTCGGGATCAGGCACTTTTTTATCCCATTTCTTGCACACCAGTTCAAACCTGCCCTTTCGCCCGCATATGGAAAAACCAAGGTTTTTGTACAAACGGGAATCTGACATCCAGGAACCCTTGCTTGTCATGGCACACAAACCGGAAAAGCCTTGCTTACGGGCCGTATTCTCGGCTTTTTCAATGAGGGCAGTGCCATACCCCTTGTTTTTGTTTTTCTTGGGGTAGACAAACAGGCAATGGATGAACATAT
The DNA here is from genome assembly GCF_982873095.1 of Lentiprolixibacter sp. Classification (NCBI taxonomy): domain Bacteria; kingdom Pseudomonadati; phylum Bacteroidota; class Flavobacteriia; order Flavobacteriales; family Flavobacteriaceae; genus Lentiprolixibacter; species Lentiprolixibacter sp. The sequence goes on from NZ_CEYNTP010000151.1 coordinate 1,182, forward strand.
AGTTGTTGGCCTTAACGGGACGCCAGGCCTTTTGCCCGGGGACGTACTCAATAAATCCGGCCATCTCGTCCTCTGGGTCTTTAAGGATATGCATCCGCAACCCTTCCTGATACCGAAGGGTAAACCAGTGCTCCTTCTGCTGGAACCCGTGGCTTTTTGTATTCTTTATACAAAAAGCGGTTTCTTCCCGGATATTGCCAGGGGTGATATCACAAATGGAGTAGGGAACGGGCATAGATTATTACTAGGCATGGGTCAGCCCCTTCTAAGGGGTAAAATAAGGCTCCAGGCCCTTGAAGCCTGTATTCAACATCTGCACTACTGCAGAACTGGTTACCGTTGCCCCGGAGATCCCATCAACCAGGGTCACACTTTCCACAGAACCCTGTCCTGGTTTCAGGGCAAAACTCTTACCATCAAAACGAATTTCACCGCCAACAAACTGGTCTTGGAATGCCCCTTCGATTATAGCATTTCCATAACCTTCTGTCTCCATCTTATGATCGAATCGGATCTTTATGATTTTGCGGGTTTGCCGATCAAAGAGCACCTCGGTCCAGATGGGGCCTACATAACCCCTTCCCGTGAGGAGCACCAGGCTGAGGTCTGATGCGCGTGATTCAAAGATGGGAAGTGCGGTGGATCCACCGGTCCGCAAAATTCTTTTATGGAATTTCAGGTTTTCCGCTGCATCGCTATCTGCAAGGGAGTCCGTGTTGAACAGGGCTTTAAAACTGAGTACCTCATCTACATCGGTACTGTCGGTCATCGATATGTCCATAAATGCAGCTATTTCCATATACTCAGGGGCCAGCGATTTCTGAGCTGCAACCTCAGGTACGGGAGTGGGTTTAAGCTGTTCTGTTTTCTCCCTGCAAGACATGAAGATCAGGGAGATTGCAAGTAGGCAGACGGGGTAAATGATGGATACACGGTTTGTCATTTTTTCCTTATTTGGATTAGATGTATACAGGGCCAAAAGGCAATGATGTGAAGAGTTCTCGGCCCCTATGTACACTTGGTTTCTTTTTCTGACTTTCCTTCGCTATTGAAGGTCTAACTTTTTCAATTCCCAGTTGTCCCCTTTCTTCACTGCTGCAAGGCTTGGTGACAGGAATTTGGCATGGAGATCAGGCAGTTCATAACGTCTCCGGGACATCAGTATATTGTCTCTCTGGGTAAGCAGGAGCATAATATCTCCTTTTTGGTCCAAAATGACTTCACTGAATTTATAATCGTAAATATTGAGTTGAAAATTATTCTTGCCCCTAAATGTCTTGGTGAGGAGAATACCCACGGCGTATCCCTGGTTAAATTCCGTCACATTCAGGTATTCCGGTTTGATGACTGTTTTTCCGCTCTGGTCAATGAATCCGTAAACGTAGATCTCTTCTTCCTCCAGCATTTCACGGATAAGGCAACGTCCATCCCTGAAAACAGGATAACGTATCCCATCTACGTCTTCCCTGCCGGTGTCTGCGAATTTGTTCCAAACCAGGTCGTCCCTGAAGTCGATCACCAAATCACCTTTCTCATTGATAAAACCCCATTGGTTTCCTTTTCTCACCGCAGCAAGGCCCTCATTGAAGGGTGCAACTTCATCAATTTCGTCCAGTTCCTGAGACATCCCTGAGAAGGGGAGTGAAAAAAGAAGGCAAAGCAGTGCTAATGTTCTCATAATTCAGGTGTTAAATGATTATTATGGCACAAAGGTACTCCCGCGCTCAGGGAAATTATATGACATTAATCAGCCATCCACCTTTTATGAGGGGTATAGGTGAAATTGTAGTGGAATTTCATTCATGTTGCCTAAAACATGATGTTCGAATATATCAGGCTTTTCAATTCCTTGGGCAATCCGTCCCGGATATCTTCCATTTCCCCGAGGGAAACATATTTTCTCAGGTAGATAAAGGTGGTATTGATGTACTGTTCGGCCACCTCATCGCTGTATTCAAAATCGTTAATGGCAGCAGGGCCATCATGCTTTCGGACCAGGTCGATAAATTCCGGAATGCGTTTCACTTTAGGTTTCTTCTTCCTGATGTTCCATCCGTGAACGTAAACGGCTTTCAGGAACATAGGTAGCTGGGCAATAAGTTGCAGGGATTCCTCGGGAGTGATAATATCCCTGAGGGCATGCAAAATTGAGGTTAGGATTCTACCCGCTTTATCTCTGTTGTCACCAAGGTTCATCTCCCTGGTATAGTTCTTAAGGAAGGTGTTTCCTTCTTGTGCGTACTGATTAAAATTAAGTGCCATAATCTATGTGTTTGAAATTAAGAGAGCAATAAATATGGGAAATTCAAAAGCCACCTGAAATGATCAAGATCAGTTCCCCTTTATGCTTTCATTCAGGACGCTGAGAAATCAAATAGCGCTGGGGTATGACCGACTGACCATAATCATGGCATGCCCGTAGGTCGATCCTTAATTTTGAATAAACACCTAAACCCCTGGGCCATGTTTAAAATTCTGCTACCAACGGATTTTTCGGATAATGCCTGGAACGCGATTCGCTATGCCATGAAATTCTTCAGGAATGAGGCATGCACCTTTTATCTCCTGCATACTTACACTCCGGCATTTTACAGGATGGACTACATGATGGGAGGGCCGTCTTTCAGTGCCATTCCTGACACAGGGGTCGATATTTCCCAGGCGGGCCTGGAGAGCACTGTAGAAAATGTAAGATCAAGCTTCAACAATCCAAAGCATATTGTTAAGACCATCTCTGCGTTTAACCTGCTTACCGATGAAATTAACGAAGTATCCCGGGAAAAGGATATCGATCTTATTGTAATGGGCACTCAGGGTGCCACCGGGGCCAAAGAGATCTTCCTTGGTTCGAACACTGTATTTGTTATGCGCAAGGCCCTCGTACCCGTATTGGCAGTTCCGGAAGGCTGTGAATTTAAGCCGGTGAAGACCATTGTGTTCCCCACAGATTACCGGACCAGGTACAAGGAAGAAGAATTGGCCACCATGATGGGATTTGCGAGCATACAAGGTTCAGAGATAACCATATTGCATATAAAAGAAGAATATGACCTGAGTGAAATGCAGCAGGAGAACAAGGATCACCTGGATCAGTGCCTGGATCAGGTGCCGCACCGCTTCGATGAAAAGAAAGGGGTACTGATGCCCGATGCCGTCATCGATTATATTGATGAACACAATTTTGATCTCCTGACCATGATGAATCGCAAACATTCCTTTATGGAGCGTTTGCTGTGGAAGCAGAATGTGGACCAGATCGGATTTCACGTCCAGGTCCCCTTCCTGGTCATACGTGATACAGCCCTAAATAGTAATTAACGAGCCATGAAAAAGATCCTCATACTTACAGATTTTTCCGAACCTGCCTGGAATGCATTATTTACTGCACTTAAGCTCCACGAGGACCGGGAATGCCATTTCTTTATCCTGCACACCTATGAGCCTGCCTTTGCCGGGGTTCTGGGGCAAAAAGGAAAGAAAAGGGTAGGGGTGCTCTATGAATCCCTTTCAACCCATACCAAACAAGAACTCAAAAAGATTCGGGGGTACCTTACAAAACATCACCATCAATCCGGACATCATATTGAAACCCTGTCCCGGGCAGATGACCTGGTTGCAGGGATTCAGAAAATAATCCGTGAGAAGGAAATCGACCTTGTGGTAATGGGCACCAAGGGTGCCACAGGGGCTAAAGAAGTATTTATGGGTAGCAATACCGTTAAGGTTGTTCAGGAAGTCAGGAATTGTCCCATTCTTGTTGTTCCCGAAGAACACGATTTCAAAATGTTGCATACCGTTATTTTCCCCACTGATTTTACCCACCATTTCGATCCGGGGGAATTGAAACCCCTGCAGGATTTGGCAACTGCCTGGAAGGCCAGGGTGGTCGTCTACCAGGTAGCACAGGAATTTCGGTTAAGCGAAGAACAAATGGCAAATAAAGCCGTCTTAGAAAAGCGTCTTGCCGGCCTTGCGCTTGAATTTAGTGAAGGTGTGATGCAAAGCACCCTTGAAGCGGCGATCATGGATTTTACACAGGCATTGGACGCAGATATGATTGCTTTAATCCATTACAGACATTCCTTTTTTGAACGATTGACCCATGAACCGGTTATCAAGAAAATAGGCTTTCATACCCATGTGCCGTTGTTAGTGCTTCCTGACCTCTAAAGGCCTGATTGTAAATCAAAAGCTCCCGTACCCATGCGTATCCTGCTTCCTACAGATTTTTCGAAAAATGCCTGGCATGCCATACAATATGCCCTGTACCTGTTTGAAAGCATCCCCTGCCAGTTCTATGTACTTCATGCCCACCAGGCAGCTCCTTCAGGCCTCGTAAGTACGATCAATAAAGAACGGGATACCCGACTGTTTGAGATTACCCTGTCAGAAGTCCGGGAAAAGCTCAACAAGATCATTTCGCGTTTGCTCGCTATCAATAAGGTGCCCGGCCATAGCTTCGAAGGACTGCTGGAATCCGATACCCTGCTGAACGCGATTGGCAGGAATGTTGTGGATTTGGATATTGATTTTGTGTTTATGGGGACACAAGGGGCTTCTGGCCTAAAGGAAGTGTTTTTAGGTAGCAACACGGTTAAAGTGCTAAAGACTATACACAACTGCCCGGTCATGGCTGTTCCGGAGGCTTTCGAAATTGGCCGGTATACCGAAGTACTGTTTGCCACGGACTTTAAACACCATTACAAGAAGGTAGAGTTACAACCCTTATTAGACCTGTTGCGGATCAGCAATGCTCACCTTAGGGTGGCACACATCAATGTAGAGGAAACCCTGGATCAAGAGCAAAAAGAACTACGCAAAATACTGCAGGGGATGTTGAGCGGGGTGGAACACCAGTTTGAAGAAATCGGGTATTATCCCAACGTGGCAAGCCGTATACAAGAGTGGTCCGAAGAAACCCATGCCGGAATGCTCGCCATGATAAACAGTCAACACGGTTTTTTCAGCAGGTTGGTGCGCGAACCTGTGGTGAAGCGAATCGCATTCCACACCGAAGTACCCTTCCTTGTATTACCCGTAGTCCCGTGAAACCGGCTCTTTGGGCCCTTTGCATAGAGATGGAAATTAATCTACCTCCCAGAGCGCTTGTAGCAGGATAAAGCTATAAATTTGTAAGCTGTTAAACCTCGCCAATGAGCAAAGCCGTTTATATTGCTACTTCCGAGCCCAATAGTGGTAAGTCTATTGTTACCCTTGCCGTTATGCGCCTGCTTACCGGAAGGGCGGCCAGAGTAGGTTATTTCAGGCCAATTATAGACGACTATCCGAAAGGTGTAAGGGACAACCACATCGATACAGTTCTTACCTATTTCAATCTCAACCAGTCCTATGAAGAGACCTATGCCTGTACGAGGAGTGAGGTGATTCAACAGATCAACCAGGATCAGGCAGATGAAGTAGTGGATATCATCTTTGAAAAATACAAGGAGCTACAAACGCGTTTTGAATTTGTCCTGGTCGAAGGCACAGATTTTAGTCGGGAAGGGTCGGTAATTGAATGGGATTTTAACGTGCTTATTGCACAAAACCTGGGTATACCGGCTATCCTGCTGGGAAATGCTTCTGGGAAAAGCCCGGAGGAGCTGGCCGGTTACCTTAATATGGCGTATGATTCCTTTCAGAGCAAAGGAGTGGAGGTTCTCCTTGTGGTAGCCAATAAGTTGGCCGAAGAACACCTTGAGGTACTGCGAA
>NZ_CEYNTP010000152.1:0-6881 GCF_982873095.1 Lentiprolixibacter sp.
TGACCTGTTTAATTCACGTAAGCGCCGGTCAGAAACCCGTACCGATAATGTATTCACCTATAGCGAATTCCAATGGAGGGAGCGACAGATCACCCTTTCTTTCCTCTACCGCTTCAATGAACAACAAGACCAGCGAAGTCGCAGGCGCCGGAATGGCAATGGAGGTGAGGATGATTATGAATTCGAGGGTTCTTCCAGATAGTAATTTGAAAACACTATAAAAACAAAAAAGAAGCCGTTTGGCTTCTTTTTTTATGCTTCCCGCTTAGCCCTTCTGGCTTCGCGTCTTTCTTTCCACATTTCACGGAGATTACCGCCTACCCAATAAGGGATAACAAATAACAGCAGGAACATCATCAGCCAGAAGCCAATGGTCACAATGGTGAGAAATGCTAAAAATCCTAGATATTGATCAAATTCAAACATGGGATGCGGTATTGATGGCACAAAGATATATTGAAAATTGGAAAAACAGCAAAGCGTGCCGAAAAAATTTAAAGCGGCTTAAAAATTCAAGCCCGGGGCGGTAAAAAGGCCCTTATATCCTACCTTTGTGTAGACCTAAAACAATGCAATATGAGCTACAGAATTGAAAAGGACACCATGGGTGAAGTCAAGGTGCCTTCGGATAAGTACTGGGGGGCCCAGACCGAACGTTCCCGGAATAATTTTAAAATAGGACCTGCAGCTTCCATGCCTTTAGAGGTTATTTATGGATTTGCCTATCTCAAAAAAGCTGCAGCATATGCCAACTGCGAACTGGGGGTATTACCTGAAAACAAGCGGGACCTCATTGGCCGTGTGTGCGACGAAATCCTGGAAGGTCAGCACGATGAACAGTTTCCTTTGGTCATCTGGCAAACGGGTTCAGGGACCCAGAGCAATATGAATGTAAATGAGGTAGTAGCCAACCGCGCACATGTCCTTGCCGGAAATGAGATTGGAAAAGGCGAGAAAGTACTGTCGCCCAACGATGATGTAAACAAATCACAATCTTCAAATGATACCTATCCCACTGGCATGCACATTGCAGCATACAAAAAAGTAGTGGAAACTACCCTGCCAGGGGTAATACAGCTACGGGATACCTTGCAGAAAAAATCCAAGGCATTTGAAAATATCGTCAAAATAGGACGCACCCATCTTATGGATGCCACTCCCCTTACCCTGGGACAGGAATTTTCGGGTTATGTTGCCCAGCTGGACCACGGAATGAAAGCACTGCAGAACACCCTGGACCACCTAAGTGAGCTGGCCCTGGGGGGAACGGCTGTTGGTACAGGATTAAATACCCCTGCAGGATATGATGTGGTGGTGGCCCGCTATATTGCGGAATTTACTGGGCATCCCTTTAGAACCGCTGCCAATAAGTTTGAGGCACTGGCGGCACATGACGCCATGGTGGAAACCCATGGCGCACTTAAACAGCTGGCGGTTTCCCTAAATAAGATTGCCAACGACATCCGGATGCTTGCCTCAGGACCCCGATCGGGAATCGGGGAGTTGATCCTGCCAGCCAACGAACCCGGTAGTTCTATTATGCCCGGAAAGGTGAATCCCACACAGTGCGAAGCATTGACCATGGTATGTGCCCAGGTAATGGGCAATGATGTGGCGGTCACCATCGGGGGGACACAGGGCCATTATGAACTGAATGTCTTTAAGCCTCTGATGGCTGCCAATGTACTGCAGTCCGCGCAACTACTCGGGGACGCCTGTGTGAGCTTTGACAAGAATTGCGCAGTTGGAATTGAACCCAACCATGAGGTCATCAAAAAGCTCCTTTCCAATTCACTAATGCTGGTTACCGCATTGAACACTAAAATCGGGTACTACAAAGCGGCAGAGATTGCGAATACAGCGCATAAAAATGGCACTACCCTGCGTGAAGAAGCCATTAACCTGGGCTATGTAACCGCTGAAGAATACGACCAGTGGGTGAAACCCGAGGATATGGTGGGTTCCATGAAATAAATGCGATTTTTGATCTTAAGGAATAAAAAAAGGGGCTGAAACAGCCCCTTTTGTCAACTAACTAATTAACGTTTTACTTCAAAGTAAACCTGGAAGTTCCTAATAATTTAAGCTTGTCATCGTATACATTAACCATATAATTCCCTTTCTGGAAATCGCCATCAGGTTTGTTGATGTAATCGCAGACATCAAGCGAGTTGTTTTCGTAGTAGAAATTAGTTCCCTTACTGTAGCTAACAGAAGCTCCTTCTTCAGTTGACTTGGAAAGTCCTCCACCCAGGATATTGCCTTGAGGATCCAGAACTTCGATAAGGAATTCACGGTCACCTGCCTCGGCAATAGTGTTGTCAGCGACGGTAAAGCAAATCTTAAATTTATCTGTACTTCTTGCACGTGAAGTGGAAACCAATTTTCCGCTATTTCGCTCCCTCACAGCATCCACTGTGAATTCAGAAAGATTGAGTGCGGATCCGCGCTCAACAGCTGCTGCCAGCTGGGTGTTCTGTACAACCAGGGAATCGTTAAATACAGTTTGTTTCTCCAACTCAACAAAAGTACTGTCGCGTTGCATAGCGATCAAAGCATTAGATTGTGTAAGGGAATCTACCTGCTTAAGTAATTGTTCGCGTTCTGCCCTCAGCACTCGTACCTGCCTTCTGTAGCGGGATAGTGTGGAAATGTCCGCTTTCATAGTTTGTACAGAATCGATGTATTTGGCGATCCGGTCGCGAGCAATAACCAATTCCTCATTGGTGGCATTGCTTTCCAGGATGGCCTTATCGTATTCGGATCTTAGGCTCTCCAAATCCTCTACTACAAGTTCCTTTTCTTCGGTCAGTGCAGCAGTTGTTTTTTTCTTGTCCTGATAAAGACTAACGGTATAGATTATGGTTCCCAATAGCACCACCCCCAAAAGGCCCGCTATTACCTTTAATCCGTTGTTATTCTTTTGCTCTGTCATAGTGTAAATAATTAATTATTTTCTTGTTTGTTTACTTTTTCAGGATTCCCCTGTTTCCTCTATATACGGTTGAGTTTGGCTTTTAGATTTTTTTGCGGGCAAAAAAAGTGCTTTCGGACCTCGAAATAGTGATAATACCGTATCTTTATTAGGTTAAAAATCCAACTGATTTCCTATGAGATACATGCTGCTATTGTGCCTAGTTGCCTTTATCAATTGCAAAGAATCCCCTAAATCCCAAAAAGAGAGCTCACCTGCTCCTGAAACCCATACCCAACAAGAAAATACTGAGTTTGAAGTCACCCCCGTGGAACACGCAACGGCGGTAATCCGTTGGGATGACCTTACCCTTTATATTGACCCTGTCGGGGGTGCGGATGCCTTTTCTGCCTTTCCCCCACCCGACCTCATCCTCATTACGGATGTCCATGGCGATCACTTTAATGTGGAAACACTTGAGGGTTTGGTAACCTCCCAGGCTAAAATTATGGTTCCGCAGGCGGTAGCTGACCAACTGCCAGAATCATATGCCCCTCAGGTAGATGTACTGGACAATGGGGACAGTAAGGAACGTTATGGCATTTTGGTAGAGGCCATTCCGATGTATAACCTGAGGGAAGAGGCGAAGAATTTCCATCAGAAAGGACGGGGTAACGGCTATGTGATCAGCAAAGGAGGTATGCGTGTTTACTTTTCCGGGGATACAGAGGACATTCCCGAAATGAGGGCCCTCCAAGATATCGATAAAGCCTTTGTATGTATGAACCTGCCCTATACCATGACAGTTGAAAAGGCAGCGGAAGCGGTCCTGGAATTTAAACCTAAAACGGTGTATCCCTACCATTACAGGGGACGACCCGATGTGAGTGATGTAGGTAAGTTTGCTGAATTGGTTGCTTCCGGGGACCCGGAAATAGAGGTGGTGCAGCTCGACTGGTATCCTAACGCAGCTTACTAACCCAAAGTAATTGTAACGCAGCGGTATTTCCTGCGTCTTACATAAAGGCTATAAGCCTTATGACTAATTATCAAAAACCCAATTTTATGAAAACAGCTCTTTTGCGGTTTGCCGCAATGGGGGTCTTTTTGCTTTTTTTAAGCGCCTGTAAACAAGATCGCCCCAAAGAAACGGCAGCAGAATTTCAAGTACCCGTAACCTATTACAAACTGGATAACGGGTTAAAGGTGATCCTTTCACAGGACACCACCTCCCCTACGGCTATTGTGGCCGTTTATTACAATATTGGTTTTAGGATAGAACCTAAGGACCGGACAGGTTTTGCCCATTTGTTTGAGCACATGATGTTCCAGGGGTCAGAAAACCTGGGTAAAATGGAATTCATAAAGCTGGTTCAGCAAAATGGGGGCGTCCTTAACGGTTCCACCCGTTTTGACTTTACCAATTATTTTGAGATTGTACCTTCTCACAAACTGGAAACCATGCTTTGGGCAGAAGCCGACCGGATGCGCGGCCTGGATATTACCCAGGAAAACCTCACCAACCAGCAAGGGGTAGTGAAAAACGAGGTGAAGGTAAATGTCCTCAACCAGCCTTATGGTGGCTTCCCCTGGCTGGACATGCCGCAGTATGCCAACGAAAACTGGTATAACGCCCATAATTTCTATGGCGATCTGGAGGATCTGGATGCAGCCAACCTGGAAGATGTGGCAAGTTTCTTTAAGACCTACTACGCCCCTAACAATGCAGCAATTGCCGTTGTAGGTGATTTTGACCTGGAAGAGACCAAGGCCTGGATCGATAAATATTTCAGTGAAATTCCCGCAGCTGAACTCCCTCCTCAGCCAGACATTTCCGAAGCCCGTCAGGAGGAGGCCAAGGAATTTGTAAAAGACGATAATCTGGCCAACAAACCTGCTTTGGCCGTTGCATATCACATGCCAGAACGAAGTTCACCTGAATACTATGCCATGGGGCTGCTAGACCAGATACTTGTGCAGGGAGATAACAGCCTGCTGGTTCAAAAACTGGAAAAAGAGAAAGGCTACTCCTCTAATGTAGGTGGCGGTATCAATTACCTGGGCAATATGTTCAATTACAAGGGGCCCATGTTGTGGATGTACAACCTTACTTACGATAATGACACGAGTAAGGAAGAAGTCATGGCAGCTATAGAAGAAGTCATGGTGGATCTGGAGGAATCCCTCACCCAGGAAATGCTGGATAAGGCCATAATTAAAATCCGCTCGGAACTCTACGACAATATTGGTGGTTTCTTTGGCCTGGGACGAGCCGATTTGCTCTGCAGCTTCGCCCTTTTCGACGATGACCCGGAGCGTATCAACAGCCTAGAAGCTGAGTTCAGGAAAATCGACCTGGAAACGGTAAAACGCACCGTGAATGAATACCTAAGACCTACTAACCGGACCGTCCTGGTGGTAAATCCACTTTTGGCAGCTAACGAAAAAACGCAATAATCATGAAATCAATTTATATCGTTCTATTTGCCCTCCTGCTTATTCCCGTGCCTAATGCCATGGCGCAGGAAAAGGAACTTCCACCAGAAGGAGGCACACCTAAAAATTTCAACTTACCGGAAAAAGAGGTAGTTGAATATGACAATGGCCTGAAATTAGTTTTGATCCCATACGGTGCTATTCCAAAAGCCAGTATTCAATTCAGTATCAAGACAGGAAATATAAACGAAGGGGAAGACCAGGTCTGGCTGAGTGACCTGTTGGCCGACCTTATGCAGGAAGGCAGTACTACGCGCACTGCGCAGCAAATCGCGGATGAAGTAGCCGGGATGGGAGGCAACCTCAACATTGGCGTTGGGGCACACACCACCTCACTCTCTACTTCTGTACTCTACGAATTTGTTCCCGATGCTATTGATTTGATGGCCGATGTGCTCCGCAACCCAAAATGGCCTGAGGAAGAGCTAGATCGGCTTAAGAATGACATGAAGCGCAGCCTGGCAGTTCAGTTATCACGTCCAAGGGCACAGGCCATGCGTGATTTCTATGCCAGTCTATATCCAGACCATCCTTATGGCAGGGTATTCCCATCAGATGAACAGGTTGATTCCTATACAACTGATGCCATAAAGGGATTCTATGATGCCCATTTCGGTGCAAAACGCACTACCATCTACGTAGCGGGGAATTTTGACAATGCTGCCGTTAAGAAGGCCGTCGAAGAAGCTATGTCTGACTGGCGGGCTGGAGAAGAAGCCTCCTATCCGGTAGCTAAAGCCGTTACCGCCGGCAAGGTGCAAATCATAGACCGGCCCAACGCGCCGCAGTCCACCATTTACTTTGGCCTGCCCGTACCCGATCCATCACACCCGGACTACCTCGCCCTGGATATCACCAACTCCATCCTTGGAGGCTCTTTTGCTTCCAGGATCACCAGTAATATCCGGGAGGATAAGGGATATACCTACTCCCCTACTTCTGTGTTGGATGCCAACTACAAAACCGGACTGTGGTATGAGATGGCAGATGTTACCACAGAGCATACCGGGGCCTCAATTTCAGAAATCCGAAAAGAAATCCAGCGGCTTCAGGATGAGCCTCCCTCTGCAGAGGAACTGGAAGGTATCGTTAACTATGAATCCGGGATTTTTGTACTCCAAAATTCCAGTCCGGGGGGTATCATCGGACAACTGATATTTTTAGACACCCACGATCTGGATGAATCCTTCCTGGAGAACAAGGTGGCCAATATGCACGCCGTAAGCCCTGAACAGGTATCTGAGCTCACACGAAAGTATATAAGGCCGGAGGATATGACCTTGATTGTGGTTGGGGATAAAGTGAAAATAGAAAATCAGATCCAGGAAACGCTGGATCAGCCGTTAAAGCAATAAGGAAAAAACTCCCGGGAGCTCCCGGGAGTTTTTATTTAATCTCTGATCAACTTCTTGTATTTAATACGCTTGGGCATGATATCGTCCCCAAGGCGTTTCTTCTTTTTTTCCTCATA
>NZ_CEYNTP010000153.1:0-6836 GCF_982873095.1 Lentiprolixibacter sp.
AAATATCCGCTCCCAGATCCTTCAGGTCAGGGAAGCCGTGCGGTGCCCAGCCTACCCCATCTACCACGGAAAGTGCACCGTGGTCATGGGCCAGCTGGCTGATCTCCTTCACCGGATTGATATAACCAATCACATTGGAACAATGCGGGAAGGCCACCATTTTAGTCTGACTGCTAAACAGTCCTTTCAACACCTCCACATCCAGCATTCCGCGTTCCTTGTCTACATGCCATTCGATTACTTTTATCCCTCGTTTGGCCAGCCGCCGCCAGGCCCCAGCGTTGGCTTCGTGGTCCTGGCAGGATACGATGATCTCATCCCCCTCTTTCCACATGGGACGCATGGCGTTCGCCAGCACATACACATTCTGGGTGGTAGACGGACCAAAATGAATTTCTGAGGGGGCTACATTCAGGTAAGCCGCCATCCGGGCATAGGCACTGTCCATCAACGCACCGGCTTTCTCGGAAGCCGGATAGGGATAGTAGGGCTGTACCTTGTTTTGGGTGTAAAAATCGGTCAGTCGCTCCACCACCTGTTTACAGGGATAAGAGCCGCCTGCGTTTTCAAAAAAAGCCCAACCTTCCAGAGAAGGTTCAGAAAAGGCGGGGAAATGGGAACGGACAAAGGATAAATCGAGTTTCATAATTCAGTATAATTGGTCCTTCAATTTACGCAAAATCAATAAGCTAAATCCGCTGCAAACGTCTGGTTAAGGAAGGGGACAATTCCCTATCTTTAATCGACCTAAAACCCGCCAATATGAAACGCCTTATTTCCCTCCTGTTCATTTTATTCCTAATCCCCGTCCAGGCCCAGGAAGTGGACCTGAAGGAATTCCTTAGCTACTCGTTTCCCACCGCCCTCACCGCCTCCTCCAGCGAAGGGTATATCACCTGGGTGGAGAACCAGGAAGGGGTGCGGAATATCTACTATGCAAAGGAACCCGATTACGCTCCAGTTCAACTTACCAAATACAAGGAAGATGACGGACAGGCGTTGGGCAACCTGGCGATTAACCCTGACCACACTGCCATTTTATACGTTCGGGGATCGGGACCCAACCGGCAGGGGGAATACCCCAACCCAACCACCCACCCAGAGCCTCCGAAACAGGAAATTTACAGTGTTGACCTGGAAACCGGCACTTCTAAAATGCTTGCCCAGGGAAGCAGTCCGCAGTGGCTGGGAAATCAGGTCCTCTTTCTGAAGCAAGGTACAGCCTGGGTCATGGATGAAAATGGAGAAAACGCAAAAGCTCTCTTTAACGTCCGCGGTTCGGTGGGAAGCCTTACCCTTTCGCCTGATCAGTCCCAACTGGCCTTTGTCAATGGTAGGGGTGATCATTCCTATATTGGGATCTTTACCTTTTCTGATGGCAGCTTGATATTACTGGACCCTACCATTGATCGGGATTCCAACCCGGTATGGTCCCCGGATGGAAAACAACTGGCCTTTCTCAGGATGCCCTGGGAAGCCACCCGCATGTTTTCCCCGCGACGGGAAGGGCTACCATTTTCTATCGTGGTTGCTAGTGTGCAGACTGGCAAAACCAATACAATTTTTACCGCCGACAAGGGCAAAGGCAGTGTATTCCGGAACATTTCGGCTGCCAACCAGCTCTTCTGGACTGCGAATAATACCATCATATTCCCATGGGAGAAAGAGGGTTGGACGCAGCTGTATAGCATACCTGTTGATGGCGGCGGCGCCCGGCTGCTGAATCCCGGTAAACACGAAGTGCAATACGTCTCCCAAAGCCCGGACCGCAGCACCCTGCTTTTCAATTCCAACCAGGGAGATACGGACCGACAACACCTCTGGGCCTATGGTTCGGAACTCAAACAACTTACCCGTGGAAATTCTATAGAATGGCTGCCCGTTATGGATGGCTCCGGCAGGGTGTTCTGCCTGGGGGCTACGGCTACAGGTCCTGCAGATGTGAAACGTGTGGAAAAGGGCATTTTGACCTCTATTACTACAGAAGCCAACTATCCTAAAAATGCGCTGGTGACCCCAAGCCCGGTGGAAATGACAGCCTCAGATGGCATCATTACCCATGGCCAGTTGTTCGTGCCCAAAAACCTTAAAAAAGGGGAAAAAGTGCCTGCGGTCATATTTTTTCATGGAGGTTCACGCCGGCAGATGATGCTGGGCTTTCACCATAGGGGCTATTATCATTATGCCTATGCCATGAACCAGTTTTTGGCCCATAGCGGATATATCGTGCTCAGCCTGAACTACCGCAGCGGCATTGGGTATGGGATGGAATTCCGGGAAGCGCTCGACTACGGGGCTAGAGGGGCCAGCGAATACCGCGATGTCCTGGCTGCAGCCGAATTCCTGCAAAACCATCCGAAAGCAGATGCGGAACGCATCGGTTTATGGGGAGGCTCCTATGGGGGCTACCTTACCGCCCTGGGGCTCGCCAGGAACTCGGATCTGTTCAGGGCCGGGGTGGACATCCATGGGGTGTACGACTGGAATGCGGTGATCAAGGGGTTCCGGCCCAGCTATAATAAATTGGAAGACCCGGAATTTGCACAACTGGCGTATGACTCCTCTCCTATTGCTGTGATGGACGGATGGAAATCTCCGGTACTACTTATCCATGGGGACGACGACCGGAATGTGCCGTTTAGTGAGACGGTACAGAAGGCACAAAAGCTCAGGGAACTGGGCGTGTATTTTGAGCAGCTGGTCTTTCCCGATGAAGTACATGGCTTTTTACTGCACGACAATTGGTACCGGGCCTATGAAGCTACCAAGGACTTTTTTGACAGGAAGCTCAGGCAATAAGGAAAATCCTCAAAAAGATATTTGTAGAAATGGTATACAGCGAGATAAATGCTTAGAGAATACCAAACAATAACAAAATCAGGGCAGAGAAACTAAACAGATAATACAAGACAGGTGCTATAATAAACCAAAAGATTGCTAGTCCTTTTTTAGCGTCAGTTACTGACCTTACTCCGGTGTAGCTGATGTAAATACTATAGAAAACCGCTGTTAGGATGAGTATGGCAGACAGAATCTCCCATATAGGATAGGCGGTAAAAGGATCATAGGGCAGATCGTAAGTAAAGAAACTGATTAAAGACATAACAACGATTGTTGTATATAACCAAAAATTGGCAAAAAGATAGAGGTTCCTTGATTTTGTCAGATCCCCTGATCCCCGTGACCATTTTATCCTTACGTCATAGAACCAACCTCCAATCATAAAGGCAATGTAGCCGCCAATAGCTCCGCCCACTACGGCAATCAGCCAGTATAAAGGCCAGCTGTTAAGAGTATCCAAGGCTTCCGTTCTCCCACCTAGATCCATTTTGATATACTGACGATCCATACGGTCCAATCCAAGCCCTAATCCAAAAAAAACAAGGGCAAGGTTTTCATGAACATTAATTCTTTGAACAAATTGTTCTTTGAAAAATGACTTTGGTCTAATCAATAAAGTCACAAAAAAATTCAGGAAATCATTCATAAAAACAGTTGTTTGTCCAAATCACATTAATTAAGATGAATATAAATCAAATCAGGAAATCCCCTAGGAAGAAAAGATAAAGAGTAAGGTTTTTTCGCTTATTTCACTTTACTGAAATTCGCATTTTCAAGACCACATTCCCTGTTTGCGGTGGAACTTCTTACAGACGTAGCCTTTCCGATAAAAAGTAAAACCCATCCTTATCGGATGAGCCGTGTTTTGTACAGGTGGAGAGACTTCCCTTCGCTACGGACGGGATAAACTTCTCGTCTCTCTCATTGAAAAAAAAGAAACCCATCCTTTTCGGATGGGTCGTGTTTGTACAGGTGGAGAGACTCGAACTCTCAAGCCTTGCGGCACTAGTTCCTGATACTAGCGTGTCTACCAATTCCACCACACCTGCGAATCAATAAGTTCCCTATTTGGGGTAGTGGTGTTTAGCGTGTCTACCCCCTGACTCCGATAAAATCGCGTCAGGGCCACCACACCTGCGTAGGGAGGCGCAAGTTACGCATTTTCTCTGTTTTTTCAAGTGGATTTTAAGAGGGTTTTTACCTGGAGATTATTTGATACACCTTTTGGTATCCTTGGTCCTGGAAGCACTGAGAATAAATCCGTTCATTAGCGTAGCCGAAATCACCAGGAGTCCAAAACCATAGATATAATTCGGGTGGTCCTTAAACAACCAGGCCATGATCAGGATAACCCCTGCCCATATAATCGCATTGATCAATACTAATTTTTTCATGCCCATAGGACGCAGATTACTTCCTTTTGTTACACAACTCAATACTAATCTGTTACAGACAGAGGATTTCAACTCTTTAACCCCTTAGTTGTCATAAGCTTTTCGGTTCTGCAGGGTATGTTTCCTCAGGATCCTTTGGTTTTCTTCCTTCACCTTAGCCCGCTTGCGGAAGTCCCATAAGGTCTGGCTCGCCTTTTTCCTGCTTACTTCCAGGTCCACTATGGGATAAGGGTAGTCTTCCCCAAGGGTGAAGTTGGCAAACTTCTGGTCGAGTTCCGTCATCAGGTAGGGTTCATGCAGAAATTCCTGGGGTACGTTTTTCAGTTCTGGCAACCATTTACGAATGAAGGTGCCATCGGGGTCATGTTCATAGGAGTTCTTTACAGGATTGTAGATTCGGATCTGATTGATCCCCGTTTCTCCAGCCTGCATCTGTATCTGTGGGAAATGGATTCCCGGTTCAAAATCCAGAAAACAACGGGATAAGTGCTTGCTAATCGACTGCCAGGGCTGCCAGAGGTGGTGGGTGGCAAAAGAGACCACCATGGCGCGCATCCGGAAATTCAGGTAGCCGGTTTCTTTAAGGCAGCGCATGCTGGCATCCACTAGCGGAAACCCGGTCATTCCCTTTTCCCAGGCCTTTAAATAGGCCTCGGAAATAGGTTTTTTCAGGGCACCATAACCTCGGTTCAGGCTTTCCTGCTCCATGGTTTCTTCCATTTCGAACTTCTGAATAAAGTGGGCCTGCCACCGCAACCTAGAAGTAAAGCTGTCCAGGGCCCTTTTGTTGCCCCCATTCGCCCTGAGGGCTTTTGCGTTTTGCCAGACCTCCCTCACAGACAGGTTCCCCCATGCGAGGTAAGGGGAAAGTCGGCTACAGCTTTCCCGGGAGGCCTCTGGTTTGGATATGTGTTTGTTGTAATTCAGATAGCGGGTTTCCAGAAAGGTGTTCAGGTAGTGAAGGCCTATATGGGTACCCCCTTTCTGGAAAGGGCTTTCAGCTGGTGTCTGCAAATTTGCCTGGGCAAAACCTGCTTCTGCCAGACGGTTTTCATCATAATTTGCCAATTGCCCGTCTTGGGGTGTAAAGGGAAAACAGGGAGCTTTCATATAAGCTTCCCAGTCCTCCTTCCATGAAATGCGGTCTTCCCTGCCCCTGAAAACGCCATTGTTCACCACCTCTTCCCATAAGATCTGGTTATTGCGGCAATAGCGGGCAAAGGTTTTATCGCGTTCATAGGTCACTTTAATGCCCGTTTCCTGGTGCGAATAAATCGTTTGAATACGGTAATGGGTCTGTAGTTCATTAAAAAAAGGGATGGCCTCCGCTTCTACGGCCAGCACCTTTGTTTCACGGGGTTTAAGGGCGCGATTGAGGTCGCACAGGGATTGCCGGATAAAGTTCCAGTGACGTTCATCGTAATGGGGGTCCTTGAGCAGGAAGGGCTCAAAGAGGTAGACGATAAGAAATGGGCGTTTGGCCTGGGTGGCCCGGAACAAGGCTTCATTGTCCTGCAGCCTGAGATTCCGCTTCAACCAAACCACATTGATCTCGGGTTTGTCCATAGCGGCAGATAAATCTATTTTTCCAGGGCATCAATTTGTTTGAGGACAGCATCAGCTTCCGCTACTTTGTCATCACTCAAGCGGCGATTAGTTGTAGAAAGCTTATGGGCCTCAGACATCAATTTTCTGTATTTCTCCTGTAATTTTTCTTTTTCGGACTTCTTTTTGAATAAATTCAGCATACTTAAATCATTTATGGTATTACAACACAAAACTACTATTTTTGTTTAATCTTTTCTGTTAATATTTAAACAATAAATGCAAAAAGCGGACTATAAAATCCATATTGTTGGAGCAGGGATCAGTGGATTAGTGGCGGCACAGGTACTGGAGCAACATGGCTATCACCCTGTGATCCTGGAAGCATCGGAACGCCCCGGGGGGCGGGTTAAATCCGACCTGGTTGAGGGGCACTTGCTGGATCGCGGCTTTCAGGTATTGCTCACCGCCTATCCCCTGGCCAAAAAATACCTCGATTACCAACAGCTGAGCCTCTGTTATTTCAGGCCCGGTGCTGTACTATTTGATTCAGGCTCATCTACTACCCTGGGTGACCCTTTGAGGGATTCAGGCTTCCTATTCCCCACCCTTATTACTGCCTCCGCCAGTTTCGGGGACAAACTGAAAATCTTTCGTCTCAACCAGGAACTCAAGAAGAAATCCCTGGAGGAGATCTTCAATCGTCCGGAACAAAGCACCTTAAATTATCTGCAGGAATACGGCTTTTCTGACAGGGTCATTGACCACTTTTTTAAACCTTTTTTTGCCGGTATTTTCCTGGAACCTGACCTGGCCACCTCGAGCCGCATGTTCGAGTTTGTGTATAAAATGTTTGGAGAGGGTAAGGCAGCCCTCCCTGAGGAAGGTATTGAGGCGATCCCCAGGCAACTTCAGCAGGCATTAAAACATACGAAAATCCTGTTCTCCACCCCCGTATCCAGGGTGGAGGAAGGCAAGATCACCTTAGAAAACGAAGAGGTCCTCCCAAGTCACCTGACCCTGGTCGCTACCGAAGCTTCCGGTCTTATCCCCAAC
>NZ_CEYNTP010000154.1:0-6798 GCF_982873095.1 Lentiprolixibacter sp.
GTCCCTGGGTGGGAACCTGGAGACCATGGTATCCGGAAGTGCTGCCCTGCAGCCAAGGCTTGCGCGCGTATTCGGCGCTGCTGGAATTCCCGTGATGGAAGGGTATGGCCTTACGGAAACCTCTCCCGTGATTTCAGTAAACGACCAGAGGAATGCGGGCTGGAAAATTGGATCGGTAGGTCGCATTATAGACGATGTAGAGGTAAAGATTGCCGATGATGGCGAGATCCTCTGTAAAGGCCCCAATGTGATGATGGGGTATTACAAGGACCCCGAAAAGACTGCAGAAGTGATCAAAGACGGGTATTTCCATACAGGGGATATCGGAGAGATCGATGCAGAAGGCTTTTTAAAGATCACTGATCGTAAAAAAGAAATGTTCAAAACCTCGGGAGGGAAATATGTGGCCCCGCAGCTCCTGGAGAACCGGTTTAAGCAATCCCGCTTTATCGAACAGATCATGGTCGTGGGCGAAGGGGAAAAGATGCCTGCAGCCCTGATCCAGCCCAACTACGAGTTCCTCTACGAATGGGCAGACCGGCACAACATCACCCTGGGTGCAAATTCTGATATTGTGGTGAATGAGAAAGTCCTCGCCCGCTATCAGAAAGAAGTGGATGAAGCCAATGAAAGTTTTGCAAAGTGGGAAAAAGTAAAGCAATTCCGACTTACTCCGGATGTCTGGTCCGTCGATGACGGGCACCTAACCCCTACTATGAAATTGCGCAGAAAGATCATCAGGGAGAAGTATATCCACCTCTACAACGACATCTACGGACACTGATATTTCAATTTAAACGTACCTGCACTTTAGGCAAATTTATTATGCATGCATAATAAATTTTTGTATCTTTGGGAACAGAATTGTTTCCATGAAGGATATTACTATTGATTACGCCCTGCGAGCCACTTGGCAAGCCGTAGCCCGGATGTACAACGAAGAAGCCAAGAAATTCGGGGCAACCATGGCTGTGGGGTTTACGCTTTTGAGCATAGACCCCAAGACAGGTACCCCTTCCACTTCCCTGGGACCCAAAATGGGAATGGAAGCCACTAGCCTGTCCCGTATCCTGAAAAGTATGGAGGAAAGGGGTCTCATTGAAAGACGGCCCAATCCGAAAGATGGCAGAAGCGTCCTTATCCACCTCACCCCCTTTGGGCTGGAAAAACGAGAAGATTCAAAAGCTGTCGTGCTTCGGTTCAACGATGCGGTAAAAGAGGGTGTGCCTGCCGAAAAACTCAAACATTTTTTTGAGGTCACAGAAAAAATAAACCAACTGATAGCAGAAAAGAAAATATACTTGCAGGACACCCCTGAAAATTGAGAGAATCCCTACTGAATATGAAAAAACACATCAAAAAAGTAGCCGTGATCGGCTCCGGAATCATGGGAAGTGGCATCGCCTGCCACTTTGCCAATATTGGCGTGGAAGTCCTACTCCTGGATATCGTACCCAGGGAACTTAATGAAAAGGAAAAAGCGAAAGGGCTCAGCCTGGACGATAAGGCAGTGCGCAACCGACTTGTCAATGATGCGCTGGCCAAAGCCTTGAAATCCAAACCCTCACCTATCTACCATTCCAAATTTGCCAGCAGGATCACTACAGGCAACCTGGAGGACGATCTTCATAAGATTGCCGGGGTAGATTGGATCATCGAAGTCGTTGTGGAACGACTGGATATTAAACAAAAGGTATTTGAACAGGTAGAAAAGTACCGGAAACCAGGGACACTGATCACCTCCAATACTTCAGGTATCCCCATTGCATTTATGAGCAAGGGGCGCAGTGAGGATTTCCAGCAGAATTTCTGCGGGACACATTTCTTCAATCCCCCGAGGTATTTAAAGTTGTTTGAAATCATTCCCGGCCCGAAAACAAAACCCGAGGTACTGTCTTTCCTCAATTCCTACGGGGAGCAATTCCTGGGCAAGACCTCAGTGGTGGCCAAGGACACCCCTGCCTTTATTGGAAACCGTATCGGGATTTTCAGTATTATGAGCCTGTTCCATGCAGTTAAGGACATGGGGCTCACCGTGGAAGAAGTGGATAAGCTTACTGGTCCTGTGATCGGGAGGCCGAAATCTGCCACTTTCAGAACCGTTGATGTCGTGGGATTGGATACCCTTATCCATGTGGCCAACGGTATAGGGGAAAACTGCCCCGATGATGAAAGACATGCCCTTTTTCAACTCCCGGGATTCATAAAGACCATGTCAGACAAGCAATGGCTGGGAAGTAAAACCGGGCAGGGCTTCTATAAAAAAGTAAAGGGAGACAAAGGCAAAAGCGAAATCCTTACGCTCGACCTGGACACCCTGGAATATCGTTCCAAAAAACGGGCAAACTTTGCCTCCCTCGAGCTGACCAAACCCATCGATAAGGTCATTGAGCGTTTCCCTGTTTTGATCAACGGAAAAGACAAGGCCGGAGAATTCTACCGCAAAAGTTTCGGTGCCCTCTTCGCCTACGTATCCCATCGTATACCCGAAATTACAGACGAACTCTACAAGATAGACGATGCTATGAAAGCGGGCTTCGGCTGGGAGCACGGTCCGTTCCAGATCTGGGATGCCATTGGGCTGGAAAAAGGCCTCGAACTGATCGAGGAAGCGGGACAGCAGCCTGCCAGCTGGGTAGGTGAAATGCAGGCAGAAGGGGTGAGTTCCTTTTACAGCGTGCAAAATGGGGCGACTTATTTCTACAACATACCCGATAAGAAATCGATCAAAAAACCGGGTCAGGATGCATTTATCATCCTGGACAACATCCGAAAATCCAACGAAGTATTCAAGAATAGTGGTGTGGTGATCGAGGACCTTGGGGATGGGATCCTGAACTGCGAATTCCAGTCCAAAATGAATACCATTGGCGGGGACGTGATTGCCGGGCTCAACAAGGCAGTTGACCTGGCAGAAAAAGACTTTCAGGGCCTCGTTATCGGGAATCAGGCGGCCACCTTCTCTGTGGGGGCCAATATCGGCATGATCTTTATGATGGCCGTGGAACAGGAATACGACGAGCTGAATATGGCGATAAAAATGTTCCAGGACACCATGATGCGTATGCGTTATTCGGCCATCCCTACGGTAGCAGCACCCCACGGGATGTGCCTGGGGGGAGGCTGTGAGTTATCCCTCCACGCCGATAAAGTAGTGGCAGCCGCCGAGACCTATATTGGCCTGGTGGAATTTGGTGTTGGGGTGATCCCCGGAGGTGGCGGCTCCAAGGAAATGGCACTGCGTGCCTCCGATACCTTCCGAAAGAATGACGTAGAGCTCAATGTGCTGCAGGAATACTTCCTGACAATTGGAATGGCCAAGGTGTCTACTTCCGCCTATGAGGCATTTGACCTGGGCATACTACAAAAAGGAAAAGATGTGGTGGTGGTCAACAAAGACCGTCAAATAGCCACGGCCAAGGCCTATGCCAAGCTGATGGCCGAAGCCGGCTATACCCAACCCATCCGCAGGAACGATGTTAAGGTGCTTGGTAAACAGGCCCTGGGAATGTTCCTCGTGGGAACAGACTCCATGGAAGCGGCGCATTACATTTCGGAGCACGACAAGAAAATTGCGGACAAACTGGCCTATGTAATGGCTGGTGGTGACCTTTCTGAAGCCTCCCTCGTAAGCGAACAATACCTGCTGGATATCGAACGTGAAGCCTTCCTTTCCCTGTGTACGGAACGCAAAACCCTGGAACGCATCCAGCATATGCTCAAAACTGGTAAACCTTTAAGAAACTAATCATGAGAACAGCTTATATCGTTAAAGCCTACCGAACGGCAGTTGGAAAAGCCCCAAGGGGGTTATTCCGGTTCAAACGCCCAGATGAACTGGCGGCAGAAACTATAGCCCATATGATGGAGGAACTGCCTCAACTCGACAAAAAACGCATCGATGATGTGATTGTGGGCAATGCCATGCCAGAAGCAGAGCAAGGCCTGAATATGGCGCGCTTGATCTCCCTTATGGGGCTCGAGGTACAGGATGTACCCGGGGTAACCGTTAACCGCTATTGCGCTTCCGGTCTGGAAACCATTGGCATAGCCACCGCTAAGATTCAGGCCGGGATGGCAGACTGTATCATCGCTGGCGGGGCGGAAAGTATGAGTTATATCCCCATGGGCGGGTACAAACCCACACCGGATTATCAGACGGCAAAGGAAGGCCATGAGGATTACTACTGGGGGATGGGCCTAACGGCAGAGGCTGTAGCGGAACAATTCAAGGTATCCCGGGAAGACCAGGATGCATTCGCTTATAATTCCCATATGAAGGCACTGGCAGCGCAAAAGGAAGGGAAATTTAAGGACCAGATTGTACCCATTGAGGTGGAGCACACCTTTGTTAATCCGGAAGGCAAGAAAGAAACCCAGACCTACACCGTAGATTCAGATGAGGGGCCAAGGGCAGACACCTCGCTTGAGGTACTCGGACGACTGAAACCGGTTTTTGCGGCGAATGGAAGCGTCACCGCAGGGAATTCCTCCCAGATGAGTGACGGGGCTGCCTTTGTTTTAGTGATGAGCGAAGAACTTGTTAAGGAACTTAAACTCGAACCCATTGCCCGGCTAGTCAACTACGCTGCCGCGGGGGTAGAGCCCAGGATCATGGGTATCGGGCCGGTGAAGGCAGTGCCCAAGGCACTTAAACAGGCTGGTTTAAATCAAAACGAAATAGAACTGATTGAACTGAACGAAGCTTTTGCTTCACAGTCCCTGGCGGTCATCCGGGAACTGCAATTAAACCAAGACATCGTTAATGTCAATGGCGGAGCTATCGCACTGGGCCATCCCCTCGGGTGTACAGGTGCTAAACTTTCAGTGCAACTCTTCGATGAGATGCGCAAACGAAATATGAAAGGAAAATACGGTATGGTAACCATGTGCGTGGGAACCGGACAGGGAGCCGCCGGTATTTATGAGTTTTTGAATTAATCAATCAAAAAATAAGCAAGATGAGTACAGAAATAAAAGAAAAAGAAATTCTGCGAGGCGGGCAGTTTATAGTAAAAGAGACCGCCTGTGAAGATGTCTTCACCCTGGAGGATCTGAATGAAGAACAAAAAATGATGCGCGAAAGCACCAAGGAGTTCGTAGACCGTGAACTTTGGGGGCACTGGGAACGTTTTGAGCAAAAGGACTATGCCTACACCGAGGCCTGTATGCGCAAAGCTGGTGAAATGGGCTTCCTGAGCATCGCCGTACCCGAAGCCTATGGTGGTATGGGCATGGGATTTGTAGACACCATGCTGGTTTGCGATTATATTTCGGGGGCCACAGGTTCCTTTAGTACGGCTTTTGGGGCACACACCGGAATTGGCACCATGCCAATCACCCTCTACGGCACTGAAGAACAAAAAAAGAAATATGTCCCAAAACTCGCCACTGGGGAATGGTTTGGTGCTTACTGCCTTACCGAGCCCGGAGCCGGTTCTGATGCCAATTCGGGAAAAACCAAAGCTGTTCTTTCTGAGGATGGGAAATACTACAGCATCACCGGACAAAAAATGTGGATCTCCAATGCGGGCTTCTGCAACCTCTTTATCGTTTTTGCCCGGATTGAGGACGACAAGTACATTACAGGATTTATTGTAGAGAACGATCCTGAGAATGGTATCACCCTGGGCGATGAGGAAAAGAAACTTGGGATCCACTCCTCCTCTACCCGGCAGGTATTCTTTAACGAAACCAAAGTTCCCGTGGAAAACATGCTGTCTGAGCGCGGTAACGGGTTCAAGATCGCTATGAATGCGCTCAATGTGGGGCGTATAAAACTGGCTGCCGCCTGTTTGGAAGCCCAGCGCAGGGTAACCCATGAAGCCGTTCGTTATGCCAATGAACGTGTTCAGTTCAAGACGCCGATCATGAATTTCGGGGCCATAAAGGCCAAAATTGCCCAGATGTCTATGAACGCTTATGCCGGAGAATCTGCGTGTTACAGGGCAGCCAAAGACATTCAGGACCGCATTGCCATACGGGTGGCCGATGGAAATTCTCACCAGGAGGCAGAACTTAAAGGGGTGGAGGAATATGCCATTGAATGTTCCATATTGAAAGTTGCCGTTTCTGAAGATGTGCAACAGACCACAGATGAGGGTATTCAGGTTTTTGGAGGTATGGGCTTCAGTGCGGATACCCCGATGGAATCAGCCTGGAGGGATGCCCGTATTTCCCGAATTTATGAAGGGACCAATGAGATCAATCGCATGCTGGCCGTAGGTATGCTGGTTAAAAAAGCCATGCGGGGCCATGTGGACCTCCTAGGCCCGGCAACGGCAGTGGGAGAAGAATTGATGGGCATCCCATCATTTGAGACGCCTGACTTTTCCGCCCTGTTTTCAGAGGAAAAAGACCTGGTAGCCCGCTTAAAAAAGGTGTTCCTTATGGTAGCCGGAAGTGCAGTACAAAAGTTTGGACCCGACCTGGAAAAACACCAGCAACTCTTGCTGGCTGCGGCCGATATCCTCATAGAAATCTACATGGCAGAATCTACCCTGCTCCGAACAGAAAAGAATGCCAAGCGCTTTGGTGAGGAAGCCCAGGAAGCCCAGATCGCCATGTCGCGGTTGTACCTCTACAATGCCGTTGACCTCATTACGCAACGGGCGAAAGAGGCCATCGTGTCCTTCGCAGAAGGCGACGAACAGCGCATGATGCTCATGGGACTCAAGCGATTTACCAAATACATCAATCAACCCAATGTTGTGCAGCTGAGAACTATAATTGCTGACAAAGTAGCTGCTGACAACGGGTATACCTTTGACTAATCAGGTAACTGATGTTTCCTTGGGG
>NZ_CEYNTP010000155.1:0-6783 GCF_982873095.1 Lentiprolixibacter sp.
TTTTACCCCTACCATGTTTGTGCAGGGGCTGATACAGAACAATTCCACCCGAACACTCTGGGCAGCCAATATCCGTTTCAGCTGGTTACAACGTGCCAATACTGGCTTATTTGTGGTGTACAATCACAACCTTCAGGACGGCAGTCCGCTCAACAATAGTATTATTATTAAATACACGAGAATCTTTGACCTGGTAAAATAATCAGGTTTTGAAATCAGAATACCAGTTCTTCGTAGGTCACGGGTTCATTGATTTCAGGAACATTACCCCGATACTCTTTACCTCTTAATCTGTGCACCGTATAGGCCTCCAATTCCTCCGCGGGATAAGATTGGATCAGCTCCTGCAAGGCTTTGATATCCAGTTCGTCCGCAAGAGGTTCAAGCCATTTGTCGGCCATCTCATCGGGTAAGATCAAGGGCATCCTGGGTCCTTTGATCCTGGGGTTGTTATGTACCCTTGCGAGCAGCTCATTCCCCTCCGTGGTAACAATACTAAATGTATTGCTCACTGCTCCGGAATCGGGGTCTGTCCATTCACTCCAGAGACCGGCAAAGGCTATGGGTTGTTGATCTTTTCGCTGCAAATAGAATGGGTAGGTTTTTCCTTTGAAGTGGTGGTGTTCGTAAAACCCATCCACATAAATGATGCATCGGCTATGCCGGGCTGCCCAGCGAAAGGAAGGTTTCTCAAATATGGTCTCCCCGCGGGCATTAAGCGTATTGTTCCACAACTTCTTTAGTTGTGCCTGGTCTTTCACCCAGTGGGGCACCAATCCCCAGACGGATACTTCAGGAAATTTCGGGGACCTGTCTGTGTAGATCAAAAGCCTGGGGTGCTGAAATCCTGAGGCGTGATACAAAGGCAGATCGGTATAGGGAACCAATTTTTCCTCGATCTCCCTTACAGCCTCCTGATCGCCATATCGCCTGGCCCGTTTGAGCTGGGCTTCCAGACTTGCCTTAATATCGTAGCACATTTTCCTTTTGCTTTGTGTTCCTCGGTCAACCGATCTACCTAACTCCCTTTACGTTCATCTCAAGGGTATACAAACTATTCATTGCGGTAATGAACAAAGTGTTCTGCTCCTTCCCTCCAAAAGTCACATTTGCTGTCCAATCCTGGGGCACGGGTATATGGAGGATTTTTTCACCTGACGCGTTGAAAACGGTCACCCCATTTCCAGTTAAATATACATTGCCCTGACTGTCCAGCGTCATGCCGTCAGATCCCATTTCCGCCAGCAGGGTTTTGTTCGTAAGCTGCCCATCCTCTTCGATCTGGTAGGAATAGGTTTTGTTGTCCCCGATATCTGCTATATACAGGATTTTGCCATCAGGACTCCCAATAAGGCCGTTGGGTTGTACAAAATCGTCAACAACAATCATGGGTTCCCGGCTGCCCGGCGGCAGGTAGTAGACCCGTTCCTGTTCGATTTCTTTCTTTTTCCTGGTCCACCAGGGCCTCTGGTAATAAGGATCGGTAAAATAGATACCACCTTTTGGGTCCACCCATATATCATTGGGGCCATTCAAATTTTGTCCATCATATTGTGACAGCAACACCTCCACCTCTTTCTTGTCATTGATCCTCCACAATTCAAATTTCTCATCAGCTGCAGCGAGCAGTTGGCCCTGATTATCAAAATACAGGCCATTCGCCCTGCCGGCAGGTTTCATAAATACCGAAACTTCCCCAGTGTCTACAGACCATTTCAGGATCTGATCATTTGGCTGGTCCGTAAAGTAAACGTTACCCATGGGATCCACAGCCGGTCCTTCAGTAAAACTGAAATCGTCTGCTACCACTTTTAGCTCCGCCCCGTCAGCGATCAGGGGTGCTTCCTGTTTCCAGCCCGGTCCCCGGACTACCCTTCCGGGAAAAGCCCCTGTGTGCTCCCCGTTCTTTAGTACCTGGGTACCATTCACAAAAACATGGATGACCCCGGAGGCATACTGATGCGGCTCGGCAAAGGTGGCATGGTCCTGAACGGTTTCGGGGTCAAAAATCACAATATCCGCAAAGTAGCCGGACTTCAACGCCCCCCGACGCTGTAATTTTAGGTTGGTAGCTGGCAGGGTGGTAAGCTTGTAAATGGCCTCCTCCAGGGGGATGACCTTCTCCTCCCGTACATAATGCCCCAGCAGCCGCACAAAGGACCCATAGGCTCTTGGGTGGGTGCTTTGCAAGGTGAAAACCCCTTCATTGGTATAGGATCCGGCATCTGAACATATGGACATATAGGGCAGTGCCAATTTCTTCTTGATATTATCCTCTGACATTGAAAAATAAACCACCTGTATCCGGCTATTGTCCTCGTATATCAGGTCTACGATAGCTTCTTCCGCAGAAATTCCCCGGCTTGCTGCCACTTCTGCCAGGGTTTGGCCGATGAGGTTCCGCAGTTTTTCATTCCGAAAGCCGACCAGAAGTATATTTTCAGGGGGTACATGGAAATCCACTTCCCGCATCATCTGGGCCCTTTTATCGGGTTGTTCGATAAGTGCCATAGTACTTTTATGCCCTCCTTCTTTGGCCCAGGCAGGGAGCAATACATTGAGGCCTGTTGAGCTCGCGTTGTACATATACATATCTGTGGTAATGTGCAGTCCTGCATTTCTGGCACTGTCAACCACGGCAATTGCTTCGTCCAGTAAACCCCAGTTGGCATTGCCGGAAGCTTTAAAATGGTAGATTTCGGCAGGGATATCGGCTTCATCGGATATACGTATAAGTTCCCTTACGGCTTCAAGTAATTTACCTTCCTCATCCCGGATGTGGGAAATGTACATGCCGTTGTATTCGGCAACTACTTTAGCCAGTTCTATAATTTCTTCGGTCTGGGCATGGCCACTGGGTACATAACTTAGGGAAGTAGACATTCCAACAGCACCTTCTTCCATCGCCTGCCGCAGCAGCTTTTTCATCTGGTCCATTTCTTCCTGGCTGGGTGGACGATTTTGGTATCCCATAACATATTCGCGAAGTGTACCATTCCCTACAAAGGAGGCGATATTCGTGGACACCCCTTTTTTCTCGAGATATTCCAGGTATTCGCCCAGGGAGGTCCATTTGATATCATACGTAATGGTTTGCTGACCCTCTTTCATATTCGCTTTCATAGCCTCATTCAATGGCCCCATGGAACGGCCTTCCCCAAGGACTTCCAGGGTAACCCCCTGACGGATGTCTCCCTGAGAACGCCCGTCCTCAATAAGACTCACATTCGCCCAACTCAGCATGTTGATAAACCCGGGAGCTACCGCCCTGCCTTCTGCATCGATTTCCTGTTTGCCTTTTGCATCAACCAGGTTGCCGATTGAAGCGATACTGTCGCCCCTGATGCCTATGTCGCCCAGGTAAGCCGGGTCGCCTGAGCCGTCGTATATCATTCCGTTACGGATGAGCACATCAAAGGTTTCTGATGGGCCGCAACTAAAGAATAGTGGGAGGAGTAACAGATAGCAAAATTTCCGATAACGCATTGGGATAGGGAATTAGGCCTCAGCCTATTGGCTTTGGGAAGTTCGTCTAATTAAAAATACACCAAAAAATGCCGATGCCCAAACCCTGTTCTTTGTACTTTTGCGCAAATTCCGATAGCATGAATAACAGGGAAGAGCAACTACAGGCCCTAGACAGGTTACTCACCATTATGGATGAACTCAGGGAGCAGTGCCCCTGGGATAAGAAACAGACCATGAAAAGCCTCAGGCACCTGACCATTGAGGAGACTTATGAGTTGGGTGATGCCATCCTGGACGGCGACGTACAGGAAATCAAAAAGGAACTGGGGGACCTGCTGCTGCATATTTTCTTCTATGCCAGAATCGGCTCAGAAACTGGGGATTTTGATATCGCGGACGTAGCGCATGTGATCAGCGAGAAACTCATCCACCGTCACCCGCACATTTATGGGGACGTCACTGTATCCGATGCGGAGGAAGTCAAGCAAAACTGGGAAGCTATTAAATTAAAGGAAGGGAAGAAAAGTGTATTGGAAGGGGTTCCCAACAGCCTTCCCGCCCTGGTCAAGGCCAACCGCATCCAGGACAAGGTAGCAGGAGTTGGGTTCGATTGGGAACAACCTGAACAGGTCTTCCAAAAACTCAAGGAAGAGTTGGAGGAGCTACAGCATGAAGTACAATCCGGGGACAGTGACCGTATGGAGGCCGAGTTCGGAGACGTTCTTTTTTCCATGGTGAATTACGCGCGTTTTCTCGACATCAATCCGGAAAATGCACTGGAACGCACCAATAAGAAATTTATGAAACGCTTCACGTACCTGGAAAATAAAGCGCGGGAAGCAGGAAAGACCTTAAAGGAAATGTCTCTGGCGGAGATGGATGTGTATTGGGAAGAGGCCAAGGAACACAAATAACCTGCCTGATATAAACAAAAATCAACATATTGTTCCGTCAGTACACCAAAGAGTTTCGCTATAACACCCGACTGGCAGCACCGGTGGTCCTCGGGATGCTGGGACATACGTTTGTGGCCCTGGCAGATAATATCATGGTGGGCCAACTGGGGACTGCAGAACTAGCAGCCGTTTCGCTCGGAAACAGTTTTGTGTTTGTGGCTATGTCGCTGGGGATTGGCTTTTCAACAGCAATTACGCCCCTCGTGGCGGAGGCCGATGGTGCCGGGGATCAGAAGGCCGGGAAGAACGCCTTGAAACATGGTCTTGTCCTGTGTACAGTTTTAGGACTCTTACTTTTTGGGGTAATCCTTCTTGGAAAACCCCTGATGCAGTATATGGATCAACCCGAGGAGGTCGTAACCCTGGCGATTCCCTATCTGGATATCGTTGCCTTTTCACTGGTCCCGCTGATTATGTTTCAGGCCTTCAAACAATTTGCAGAGGGGCTTTCGCAGACCAAGTACCCGATGTATGCCACGGTGCTTGCGAACGTGATCAACATTATACTCAACTACCTTTTGATCTTTGGCGCCCTGGGATTCCCCAAACTGGGGATCATAGGGGCGGCAATTGGAACCCTGGTAGCCCGGTTGATCATGCTGTTCTTCCTCTGGTTTTTGTTGAAAAACCGGAAGAAATTTCACGACTTTGTAACCGGCTTCAATTTCCGCAAGTTGGAAGCTGCGGCCATACGAAAGATTATCAGCCTGGGATTTCCGTCTGCCCTGCAAATGTTTTTTGAGGTGGCCATCTTCACCGCTGCCATATGGTTGAGCGGAGTGCTGGGTAAAAACCCTCAGGCGGCCAACCAGATTGCTTTGAACCTGAGTAGTATGACCTTCATGTTCGGAATGGGGCTTGGGGTTGCGGCAATGATACGTGTGGGCAACCAAAAGGGCTTACGGGATTTTCCGGAACTGAGGCGGATCGCACAGTCGATTTTTTTCATGACCCTGTTACTGGAGATCGTTTTTGCCTCCCTTTTTCTTGTGGGCCGATTTTGGTTCCCCACGCTTTATCTCGATGAACAAGACCTGCTTAACCAGGCAGACAATCTTGAGGTTATCGGCATTGCTGCCCAACTGCTGCTGGTGTCTGCATTTTTCCAGATTTCCGATGGTCTACAGGTCGTTATCCTGGGGGCCCTTCGAGGTCTTCAGGACGTTAAGATACCCACGCTGATCACCTTTATTGCCTACTGGGTGGTAGGTTTTCCCCTGAGTTTTTACCTTGGGCTATTCACTGAATTAAAAAGTGTAGGTATCTGGATAGGACTGCTCTCGGGCCTTACCGCATCAGCGATAATGTTGTATATTCGATTTAATTATTTGACCAGGCGGATGATCGCCGCATGAGTTGGCCACCAAAAGAACATCTACCATGACATTGCCTAAATTTCTACTGGGAGACAATACGGATTTTCCTGACGCAATATTTATCGTCCATACGGCTTATCCCCGATTTATCATCAACCTGGAGAACGATGAAGTAGAGTGGTTGGAAGATTTCACCCGCGAAGATGAGGAGGAACTCTCAGTGGAAGCGGAAAAATTGATCGAGCAAGCGGTTGCCTTTTACGATCGTGAAGTAAGTCGATACGAAAGCTAAACCAAATGTGGGAGGAACTTATTCAACTGGACAAAGAATTGTTCCTGTTTCTCAATCAGATGGGGTCGGAAAACTGGGATGGCTTCTGGATGTTCCTGACCAACAAATGGACCTCGATACCCCTCTATTTGTTGCTTCTCTTTTTCACTTACAATCACTTCGGTTGGAAGAAAACCCTGGTGGTGTTGATCAGCGTAGCCCTTTTAATAACCTGCACGGACCAGCTGGCGAATTTCTTTAAATATGGAGTGATGCGCTTACGGCCCTGTTACGATCCGGAACTGGGAGATCAGTATCGCCTTGTAAAAGCCAGTTGTGGCGGCAAATACGGCTACTTTTCGGCACATGCGGCCAATTCCTTTGCCATTGCCCTGTTCTTCGGTATTTTATTGAAGCAGCGATTTCGTTACCTAAAAGCTATACTGATCCTCTGGGCGCTGCTTGTGGCCTACAGCCGGATCTATATCGGGGTACATTTCCCCCTGGATATTATCACCGGCCTTTTGGTCGGGGGACTATTCGGATGGACTTTTTCCAGGTTAGTTAACTTTGCCCTACTCAAGTTTCGCCTATGATTTCCCGGACCCGTTTCTGGATATTCATCATTCTGATACTGCTGGTCTATTTGGCCGGAATGTTCGTAACGCTTTTTGAAAACGATTCTGCGCAGTTTGCCGTGATGGCCATGCGGATGGTGCAGGAAAATGATTTTATCAATGGATATAAAATACAGCAGGGCCACGATGAGAAC
>NZ_CEYNTP010000156.1:0-6759 GCF_982873095.1 Lentiprolixibacter sp.
CCAGTTGTTGTAGAGAATATCCTGATGATGATAAAGGACAAGGAGGCCAGCAATACCTCATACAACGGTTATTCTTCCTGTCCATTGGTAACGGCCTATGGAAAAATGGTGCTGGCGGAGTTCGACTATAAGAACAATTTTATTCCGGACCCCAAACTCAAGCGCATGCTGGTATTCAACAGTGATAAAGAGCACTGGAGATTGTGGATGTTTAAAAAATATGGATTGCCTTACCTGTACTGGAATAAGATGATGAAAGGTAAGAACGTCTGATGTTGTTGATTGATTGGTAAAAAAACGGGGACTTTAGGGTCCCCGTTTTTATAATAAGCTGGCCGAAACACGTTTTAAATGAATAACAGGTGTGTACCTTCTTCATTTGCGCGGCTGTAAAAATCACCAATGGTTAAGATGCCATCCAATTCATCGATCAGATCTTCTTCTTCCAGGTGAAACATGTCTACAGCTAGCTTACAACCCCATAATTTACAGCCGGAGTCTGAAAGGATTTCCAGGAATTCCCCAACAGTGGGCATATCCAGTTTTTCCATTTCTTTTTTCATCATCTTGGAAGCCAGGGCTTCTACCCCCGGTAAACCTCCAAGCATGGTAGGCATGTGCATGGCAGGGTTTCCCACAGTGGCTACATGCAAATGTTCGAGCTTCTTTTTCTGTATGGCTTCCAGGCCAAAGAAGGTAAAGAATATCTCGGCCTCAATACCTTCCATACGGGCGCCATTGGCCATAACAAAGGCTGCGTAAGCGTTTTCCAACGTCCCCTTGGAGAGGATGAAAAGCATCTTTTTTACTTTGGTTTCACTCATTTTTCTATGTTTTGGTATTCATGGCTTTCGCCTTACGTTTTTACTATTTTTTGGGTTTAAATACAACTTTTAGGTTTCGGGATACCTGCGATCAACGTGGATTTTTTCAAGGGTCCCCCTGGGAATAATGCGTAAAACTCCTTGATATTGATTACGCCACTTTTCTTGATCCCCCTCACGGAAAGGGCCTCTCCCCCATGGTGCTTGTCCTGCAGGTACTGAATTACCTCCCAATGCTTATCGGTCATCTCAATGCCATTTTCCTTGGCCAAAGACTCACCTACCTCTTTGTCCCACTGGCTGAAGTCGAGCAGATACCCTTCTTCGTTAACGTCTATTTCCCTGTTTGCTATTGCTTTTTTCATTGTTTTCGATTTTATGTATTAAGATACTTTTTCAAATTTTTTTCCTTTTTCATTCATAGCGGCAGACACAAAAGGTATAGGCCTGCCTTTTAGGAGCATATTCCAATAAACCCACTTAAAGGCCATTTTCCCCATGTGGTTGGTCTTACTTTCCTTAAGTAACTTAAGGGGACCAATTCCAGGGAGGGGAAAGGTACCTTCTACAGGTTCGTGGTCATAGTTAAAATCTATGAGCAAGGCCTTTCCATTGCCAGTTTCTACGAAACAGTTGGCATGGCCGTCAAACTGTTCTTCCAAAGCTTCACCTTTTGCGTAGCGTACAATATTCTCTGTGAGGATTTCCGCCTCAAAATGTGCTACGGAACCTGCTTTTGAAGTTGGGACATTGGTAGCGTCTCCTATAACAAAAATGTTTTCGTACTCCTTGGACTGCAAGGTGCCTTTATCAGTAGGTATGAAATTAAGGTCGTCCCCCATTCCTGAGCGTTCAATTAGGTCATCACCCATATTGGTGGGTACGGTGACCAACAAGTCATAGGGAACCTCCTCATCGGCGTAGTCGATGATCTTGTTATTCTCGTAATCTACCCGTTCTATATTAAAATCGGTTACCTCCCTGATCCCTTTTTCTTCCAGCAGGTGGTCAAAAGCGTCAGCAGCACGTGGCGTGGTAAAGGCACCGCCCAAAGGGGTTACATAAGTAATGTCTACTTTATCCCGCATTCCTTTGTTCTTGAAGTAAGAATCAGCAAGGAAGGCGAATTCCAGCGGGGCAACCGGACATTTTATGGGCATTTCGGTTACGTGTACCACCAGTTTTCCACCTTCCCATTCGCGAAGTTTGTTCCGCAGGGCAACAGCACCTTCATAGGTGTAAAAATCAAAGATGTTCTTATACCAGTTCGGGCCATCCATACCTTCAATTTCATCCGGAGCAATTTTGCTGCCGGTCGCTATGATCAGAAGGTCATAAGGCAGTGCTTGCCCGTTTTTAAGGTCCACTTCATTGGCCTCAGGCCGGATGAGTTCAATACCTTCCTGAATGTAGTTTACACCCTTGGGAATAAACTTTTTTCCGTCTTTTTTTACCTGTTCTTCGGTGTAAATGTCAAAAGGCAGGAAGAGAAAACCCGGTTGGTAATAATGGGTTTTATTTTGATCTACAATGGTAATCTGCCATTCTCTCTTCGGGAGCTTGGACACCAAATGGTTGGCCATCATGGTTCCCGAGGTGCCCGCGCCCAAGATTAACAAGTTTTTCATTTTAATGTAATTTTTAATTATGGGATTGTATGTGTTGGAGATGTCTCCAAAATTCACCGTAAAAGTAAGAAGAGTCTTCAAGAGGAAAACATGACATAAATCATAAATCTTTCCCCTGCTGGCAGTTGTGTAACAAATGTTACTTTACTGCTGAAAATCAGCTATTTAAATAATTTTTTCCTC
Organism: Lentiprolixibacter sp.; assembly: GCF_982873095.1. NCBI lineage: Bacteria > Pseudomonadati > Bacteroidota > Flavobacteriia > Flavobacteriales > Flavobacteriaceae > Lentiprolixibacter > Lentiprolixibacter sp. Next base: position 2,636 of record NZ_CEYNTP010000156.1, read on the forward strand.
CTCAAGACAGGAAGTTCAGGGGCTAAACGGATATATGACTTTTATCATGAAAAGTGAGGTGTTTTCGGTCTAGTTTTGGGCAGACAATTCCAGGATTATATCCTAGTTAAAGGGGCCCTGGCGTACTAATTTTTGCAAACTAAACTGTTTTATTATGAGAAACTTTCTGTTGAATTTATCGGTATTGTTATCGGCGGCCTTTGCCTTTGGACAAACAGGCCACATCATGCAGGGTGTGGGTTCTGTTAATATGTCCATGGGTGGCGCGTCAACAGGGCAGCCTCTGGATATCTCCGGTGCCCTGCACTGGAACCCGGCCGCTATCTCTGTATTTGATGGTACAGAACTACGTTTTGATGTGGGCCTCTTCTATTCGGCTCCGGAATTGCAATCAACAGTGCCGGAGTTCGACACCAGTGGCCAGCCCACCGGGAACTTCTTTAGCGGGACTACAGAGGATGACCGCGGTATGTCGCCACTCCCCGCCCTGGCTGTTGTCTGGGGGAAACCAGACAGCCCGCATACCTTTGGGGCTTCTGCATTTGGTATCAGTGGATTTGGGGTGACCTTCCCGGAAAACGCGAGCAACCCGATCAATGCACCTCAGGAATTTGGTGGATTTGGCCGCGTGGAATCGGAGTACATTCTATTGCAAATAGGCTTTACTTATGCCTATGAGTTATCAGATCAGTTCTCCATAGGGATACAGCCCAACTTTAACTATGCGAACCTCCAACTGCAGCCCAATCCAACGGCAAATCCAACTGCAGCCGGATATCCCTCAACAGATAAGGCTACAGCACTGGGATTCGGTGCACAGCTGGGGGTATTCTTTGATTCCGGATCCGGATTCAAGGCCGGTTTGTCCTATAAGACCACACAGTCCTTCGGCGATTTCGAACTGGAAAACACCTATTTGGATAATACCACAAATACCAATGATTTTAAAATCAATTACCCGGCGATCTACTCCTTAGGCCTGGGTTATTCGGCTGGTGATTTTGACCTGGCACTGGATTACCGGCTGGTAGACTATGAAAACACCGAAGGTTTCGAGGCAAAAGGATGGACATCTACGGCTTCCGTAGCAGGATTCGGATGGGAAAATATTTCCGTTATCTCAGCAGGGATCCAGTACAAAGGGATAAACAAGCTCCCCCTCAGGGTAGGGTATACCTATAGTACCAACCCTATAAATGATGAACTGGCCTTCTTTAGTGTACCGGCTACAGCTATTATTAAAAATGCCTTCCAGTTGGGTCTCACCTATGAAGTGAGTGATCGTCTGGAATTGAATACCACTTACCACCATGGTGATAGTGGAGGGGCAACCAGTGGTCCGTTACTCAACCCTCAGTTCATATCCCAATCGCCACCTTACGGTGCTATCCCGGGAAGTGAAGTGTCTTATGACATGACCACGGATATGATTATGTTCGGGTTCAGTTATAAATGGGACAAAGGCGGAAGCCAACCCTAAATAGGGAAATCCTAACCAAGCTATATAGAGGAAAGGCAGGAGTTTGTTCTCCTGCTTTTCCATTTTTGGATGGGCCCATTTTATAAAGGACTACGACCCGGGGATCCCCCCTTTTTTCATATATTTAAGGTACTTGTCCAACCTGCAGTTCCATGAGTCGGTACCTGGCGCTATTCATATGTTTTCTTGGTCTATTGCACGCTAGCCATGCGCAACGCTTTAGGTACCTGAGCTATCAGGGGGGGGATGTTCCTTTTCAGAAAGTGAACCAGGTGGTAGAGGATAACAAAGGTTTTATCTGGCTGGGCACAGATCAGGGCTTGTTCCGGTTTAATGGGATGCGCTTTGAGGATTTTAATATTTCCCTTGAGAGCCGGTATATCAAGTCTTTTACCCGGATGCACCGGGATACCCTCCTCTTTTCTAATGATTCGGGAATCTTTAAGCTGTTTTATCAGGACAAGACCCCTCAAATCTCCCCCTGGTTAACCCGGGAATTGGAAAAGGGACAGTTGGGGTATCCCACCCAAATCTTCTGGGATTCTCAAAATCGCCTGTGGATAGGTCAGCTCAACGGGTCTGTAGGCTACTGCAGGGGTGAGGCCGGAAATTGTGGTATGATCAACCTGCCAGGAATCAGTAAATCTTCTGCTATGGTCTTTGGAGAGGACCAATTTGGGAATATTTGGATAGTCGTGTCGGGCAGTGGGCTGTACCGGTTTGTTCCCGGGGAAAACAAGATCATCCGGGTACCCGGGTACGATAAAGCCCGGGGGCTCTGGATCGGAGGGGATCGGATGCTCGTGGCTGGCCAGGGGATATATGACATCAGGGTGGATGCCCGCGGGCGTATCCTTACCAGCAGACGAAAATTCATATCCAATACTCCCTTCACCTATGTAACAGCTGGCGGAGCGGGCAGGTTTTACCTGGTATCGGAACCAGCAATTTTTACCGTGGATGACCAGTTACTTACCCTCAAAGCCGTCTACGGTTCTAACGACCCGCACAGGGTAGAACAGCTGCCCTTCTCCGGGATCAACCATTTATACTTCTCTTCGGACCAGATGCAAACAGGAGGCACCTTGTGGGTGAGTACAAATAATTCATTGGGGTTGCTGTATACCAGCTACTTTAAAAGTGTGGTAGGGATGGCGCATGACAACGTCCTGGGAATGGCGGCCAGGGGCGAACAGGAGGTGCTGATCTCCCAGGGGAATGTGTTTAGCGTCAATACACAGGAAAAATCTTATGAACAGGTTCCGGATTTGAACCGGGTAACAGCGATGGCAACCTTTGGATCTAAAAGCTGGTTTGCTACCGCTGAAGGAGTGATCAAAGAATACAACCGTGGGGTATTGGACAGGGAGTACAACCTGAGCAAACGAGGAGGGGGGATCTTCTATATGAAAGCTGACCACCGCGGAGATGTCTGGTTTTGCCAGGCACCCCTGCAAGTCCCCATAAAGGGTATTGCAAAGATCACCCGTGATGGAAATATTAGGGAATACGGGGAGGACGATGGCTTTCAAAGCCGCATACTGGTAGCCGATGAAGGGGGAAGGAATGAACTTTATGTGGCCGGAATAGGAACAACGGGTTACCTCTTTGCCTACGACAGGGAACAGGACGTTTTTGTGGATAAAAGCCGGCCATTCCCCTTTAAAGTAAGCCGGAATTTTGAAGTACATGACCTCGCGGTGGATCAGAGGGGCCTGGTTTGGCTGGCCACTACAGACGGTCTGCTCAGATACGATACCGAGCGCATACAGCGTATACCCCTCGGCCCTTATACCCTGAATGAGGTGCGTTCTGTATGTGCAATGCCCGATGGCACCCTTTGGCTGGCCACAGATACCAGCGGTTTGCTCCATCTTGACCAGGATCTGAACTATGTGTTGTTTGATGAAGCTAGTGGAACACCTTCAAAAATTGCTGCCTATCGAAGCATTCTGCTGGATAAAGAAAACCGGTTGTGGACAGGCACCGCTGAAGGGATCGTATATTCCTCTGTGCTCAATCCAAGGCCCATGCGCACCCCCAAACCGGTAGTGCAGTTCCTGACTTCTGACAGCAGGGGGAATGGATCCGGTGAATTTCCAGAATATGGTAAGGATGAAGAGGTGCAGTTACAGGTGCTTACAGTGACCTATCCCGGAGAAGGGGTACGTCATCAATACAAATACTTTCCGGCAGACCTGGCTGAAGAAGAAATTCAGGACCTTGAATGGACGGACGTACCCGTTTCGGGCGAGTTACGTTTAGGTGGACTCAACCCCGGCCAATATACGCTCCGGGTGCGTGCACAAAAGCCCGGCGGCTTTGGCTGGAGCGGGGCGAGTGAACAGCGCATAGTTATCCGTAGGAGCTGGTATACCACCCCATGGGGTATCTTGCTGCTTGCTATTGGTGCCGGCCTCTTTTTCTGGTACGGGATCCGACTCTGGGTAATTCGAAAAACCAGACAGTTAAGGGCTACGCTCATTAGCAAGGAGAAAGAACTCCACCAAAAAGAGGAGGAGTTAAGCAGTAAAATGAATACCCTAAAGGTACAGCGACAAGAATTGAAAACAGCAGGTGTTACTATTTACTTGCTGTCCCGCTTGCTAAGACAAATACCGCCCAGGGCCACCTGGAAAGAGGT
>NZ_CEYNTP010000157.1:0-6745 GCF_982873095.1 Lentiprolixibacter sp.
CGCTACCCGAGGACTTCTTCGGTTTCCATCAGTAATATCTTTACCCCCTACCTTTTAAAAATCGGAGAAGACGGTGGACTGGAAAATTCGCTGCGGTTCGACAAGGGGTTGCGCAACGGCCTCTATATGTACCATGGCATACTCACCAACAAGGCTGTGGGCGACTGGTTCGACCTTAAATACAGTGATATCAATTTCCTTATTTTCTGATCGATGTCCTTTTTAAAAAGATTGGGATTCTATCTTATCGGCCTTTCCATCGGCCTTATATTTCTCATAGTTTTCCTGAAGAATAAGTCGGAAGAAACAGGCACTTCCTTTTGTTATTTGCCCAATTGCCGGGTTTTAAAAGAATTGCGTTCCAAGCCTATGACCTACAGCCCGGAGTTCCAAAGACTCCTCGATGCCGGGGTTGTGGATTCTTTGGATATTTCCGATTTCCTTACCGATGGCGATATCGACTTTAAAAACAGTGACACGCGGGCTACACCCTGCAATACTTACCGAATCGAAGGGCCTGAAGAGTTAGAAAAAGTTGTACTTGTTGTGGACAATTGCAAAGATAGTATTGTATTAAAAAGCCTGGAAGATCAATAAGATGGCTTCCCGAAGGCAAGTAACCCTCCATACCTATTTCCAATGAAGTATTATTTTGTGATTATCTGTTTCCTCCTCCTGGGATGTGATGCAAAGGAAAACAGCAACAGTACAACCACCCGTACCTATGAAGATCTTGTTAGTCTGTTCCGGGAATGGCGGACATTTGAAACCCCTCCAGGGCTCAATGGAGCGCCAGATTACACAGCCCAAACCTTTAAGGAGCGGCATTCGCGTTTTCTGGAATTGCAAAACCGTTTAATGGCCATGGACACCACAGGCTGGAGCATTGCAGAGCAGGTAGACTGGCGGTTGGTGTGGGCAGAAATGAATGGATACGATTTCAACTACCGGGTACTTAAACCCTGGAAACGGGATCCCGCCTTCTACAAATCCCTGTGGATGGCTCGCAGTGATGTTCCGGCACACGAGGGGCCTACCCACCATGCCACGACCGAACTCTGGACGTATGAATTCCCATTATCTGTAGAGGAGAGAAACCGTTTGTTGCAAGACCTCCGGGTAATCCCAGAACTGAATAAACAGGCCCGTACCAATCTCACCGGCAATGCCCGTGACCTCTGGCTTGCAGGGATCCGGGACATTGAAGTCCAAAGTAAGAACCTGGAAGGGGTGCTGGACCTTCCCGGTGTAGGCTCAGATGAAGAACTGGTCAGTTCGCTTAACGAAGCCATAAAAGCCACCGATGCCCTGGCAGCATGGTTAAAGGAACAAAGCGCCTCCAAGGACGGACCTTCAGGTATTGGAAAAGAAAACTATAGCTGGTACCTACAAAATGTGCACCTCGTACCCCTGAGCTGGGAAGATGAAGTTCAATTACTTAAACGGGAACTGGCCCGTGCCTGGGCTTCCTTGAAATTGGAAGAGCACCGCAATCGCCATCTTCCACAACTTGTCCCGGCCAGCAGTCCGGAAGCGTACAAGGAACTTGCAGAAGCGTCAGCTGCCAGTCTCATGGCTTTCCTGGAAGAGCAGGACATCGTAACCGTAAAAGACTACTTTGAACCTGCTTTACGGGAACACCTTGGGCAATTTGTCCCGGAAGCCACCAGGAACTTTTTCTGGATCACTGCCCATCATGACCCACGTCCGCTGTATTCCCATTTTTACCATTGGTTTGAACTGGCACGAATGGATACAGAGCCCAACCCCAGTCCCATCAGGAAAGGCCCCCTCCTCTATAACATTTTTGACTCCCGCAATGAAGGCATGGCAACCGCAGTTGAGGAAATGTTTATGCAGGCCGGACTCTATGATGCTTCTCCCCGAGTTCGGGAAATTGTGTACATCATGATTGCCCAGCGAGCTGCAAGGGGCCTTGGTTCCCTGTACGCCCAAGCAAATGAGATGAGCATGGAAGAAGCCGGGGGGATCCACTCAGAGTACACCCCAAGGGGATGGATGAAAACAGAAAAAGAATTGCTCCTGTTTGAACAACACCTCTACCTGCGACAGCCGGGTTACGGTACGAGTTACATCACGGGTAAATACCTGATCGAACAGGCCATGGCCGATTTCGCCAGGGTTAGCGAAAACAACGGTAAGCCTTTTTCACTGAAAACCTTTTTGGATGGCATGAATGCCATTGGCAACATACCGGTTAGCCTCGGCCACTGGGAATTGACCGGTACGGACCCTTATTCAGAATAATTTAGAAAGGGCCTATTCCTGATACAGCGCTTTGCCCGCTGCTTCATATTTGTCCCCGGCAGTCCAGACAGGCGTTTCAGGATGATTTCCAATGAGTCGGCCTGCCATTACATAGGCCCGGAAAAATTTCTCGAGATACCCAAAATCCAAGGTGTCCGGTTCGTCACCGGCCTGGTGGTAATATTTTGTTATTTCTGCATTAAAAGCCGTAAAGCCCATACTAAAGGTAGGGGCAGGTATGCCTTTTCTCGCAAAATGCACGTTGTCTGAACGATCAAATAATCCCTGCTCAGGAGCGGGATCGCCAATGGCTGTTAATCCAAAAGTAGTCGCCGCTTCTTTGATCAGAGGTGCTGCCGTGGTCCTGGGCAAACCAACAATTGTTGCCTTGGTCGTATCGTTGTATCCCCCGTTATCACTGTTGAAACAATACACCATTTGGTTTAGGGGAAGTACCGGGTGCTCCACATAATACTCACTGCCCAATAGTCCTTTTTCCTCTCCGGTAAACAAAATGAACAGGGCCGAACGCCTGGTGGGATACCTGGCCAGGTTCTCCGCCATGCTGAGTACGGTAGTGGTCCCCACAGCATTGTCCCTGGCACCATTGTATATGGTATCACCGGTTGCATCGGGCCTTCCTATCCCTACATGGTCATAATGGGCGGAATAGATGATGTATTCTTCACTTAGTTCCGGATCAGACCCCGGTACGCTGCCCACAATATTGTAGGAGACAAAGGATTCCTTTGGTGGCAATACCATGCGCATTTTCCCATTATGTATCTTCTGACTAGAAAGTTGAGCTATCAGGCTGCCGTCAGCATCCTGCACCCACAAGTAGGAAAAATCGTTTTCTGATCCCTCCTCTTCCTGGGCGAGCTGGATCCCGGGGGCATTGAACTGATGATCAATATACGCCCACATCTGGTCCTGGGCCCCGATAAGTTCTACGATTGCCAAGGCCCCTTTCTGCCGGGCCAGTTCCCGTTTGGTACGTAACAGATTATAGGCCCGTTGTGCCTCCCCGCCATCGGCATTCCCGGCTTTGATCAAAACCACCTTCCCGCTGACATCCAATTCGGTATAATCGTCCTCAAGCCCATATCCCGCATAGACGAATGCCCCTTCATAGTCCATATCTGTCTTAATTATGGGGGCGGCCTTTTCTATGGTTGTATTACCAATGGTAATGTTCAGTTCCCGGGCAGGTAATGAGCGCTCCATAGGCACTTCCTGATAATAATTGCCTGTTTTAGGGTTTGGTTGCACCCCGTAGCTCCTTAGCGTATTAGCCAGGTAGGCTGCAGCAATTTTATTTTCATGGGTCCCCGTTTCCCGTCCTTTTAAAAGGTCATCTGCCAGAAAGTAGATATGGCCTTCAATGGTAGACTGGTTTACCGTCTCCATTACTTTGTCTTTCTCTTCCTGGGCAGTAATTGATATCCCCATGAAGAAAACAAGCAGTAAAATAAGTTTAGTACGCATAAATAAAAGAGTTATGTGTTTAAGCATGTGTCGAATCCCAAAATACATAAATTGAAACTGCCCTCACAGAATAGCCGAATATTTTATACATTTCTTGTGCAGACCCGCAACTGGCATGACTACATTCTTAAAAGCACAGGACAAAAAGGCATATGGTGTTATCTCACAATTGGCGGATACCATATGGCGGGAACATTACACCCCCATTATTGGGGCATCCCAGGTGTCCTATATGCTGAACAAATTCCAGTCTGCTGAGGCCATTGAAATGCAGGTGAACGGCGGGATGCACTATTACTTAATCTTTTACGGCTCGCATCCGGCAGGTTATTTCGCTTTTGAAAAAAAAATTGATGAATTATTCCTCAGTAAATTCTACGTGGAGAAAACATACCGGGGCAAGGGTATTGGAAAGGCAGCCATGGCATTAATTATCCGGGAGGCAAAGCATATGGAATGCACCCGGATCAGCCTCACGGTTAACAAAAACAATACCGGTGCCATCCTGGCCTATGAAAAATTAGGGTTCCACAACCTGGGCGGTGTGGTTCAGGATATTGGAGAGGGATATGTTATGGATGATTTTCTATTGATTAAGTCCTTGTAGGGGGGCTTATTGCCGAATAAAATTCAATAATTCCTCAGTGATGGGGCTGCCAAATTGATTGCGTACCCTAAACACAAATTCAGGAAAGAGAAGTCTCATTAAAAAAAGGTAACTTGAGATTGCTAACCACAGCTTAACGCCTATGAGTAATCTCAATCGAAGGAAGTTTATTAAGAAAACCTCCTTGTCTACCGCTGGCATCCTTGCATCCGCCAGCCTGCCCTCCTGTACCCAGGAAAGCACTACAAGAAAGCCTGGCGCCCAATATATGGGTGGTTTTGCTGCTCCAAAACTTGAAGTTGTCCGTATTGCAGTCATCGGTGTGGGTGCGCGTGGCCCATCCCATCTCCAATTATCTGCATCACTTCCGGGAACTGAAATCGTTGCTATCAGCGACTTGTATGAAGACCTGGCCACTAAGTGGGCCACTGAGGCACGCCTTATGGGCAATGGGGAAAGACATAAAGAGGTCAAAACCTATTTTGGCGAGGAAATGGCATGGAAACGCATGTTGGCCGAAGTTAAACCCGATGTAGTCTTTATTGCCACCAACTGGAGCAATCATGCCCCTATGGCCATTGAAGCGATGAAACAGGGCGCACATGCCTTTGTAGAAGTGCCTTTGGCCCTCACCCTTCAGGAACTATGGGACATTGTGGATACCAGCGAGCAGACCGGAAGGCACTGCATGATGATGGAAAATGTGAACTATGGCCGCGATGAACTGCTCTTCTTAAATATCTGTCGTAAGGGCATCATAGGGGACCTGCTGCACGGGGAAGCTGCGTACATCCATGAACTGCGGTGGCAAATGGAAGAGGTGGAACGCGGAACTGGTTCCTGGCGGACCTATCACTATGCAAAACGCAATGGCAACCTGTACCCCACCCATGGACTGGGTCCTGTTGCCCAGTACATGAACCTGGCAAGGGGCGAAGACACCTTTAAGAACCTGGTGTCCTTTTCCACCCCTGCTCTGGGCCGTGAGCGCTACGCCCAAAAAAATTATCCGGAAGATCACCAATGGAACCAACTGGATTACCGCGGAGGAGACCTTAACACTTCCATTGTAAAAACCCATTTGGGAAGGACCATAATGGTGCAGTGGGACGAGACCAGTCCCCGACCCTATTCCCGCTTAAACCTGATACAGGGAACTAAGGGTGCCCTTGCAGGATTCCCAACACGTGTCGCCCTGGAAGGGGGTGTGGAAGGCATCACCAAAGACCATCATAGCTGGGTACAGGGGGAACAACTGGAACAGCTCTATGAGAAATACGATCATCCTCTTTACAAAAGATTATCTGCCAGTACCAAGGACAGCGGACATGGGGGAATGGACGGAATGATGATCTATCGGATCATCGAATGCCTTCAAAAAGGATGGCCCCTGGACCAGAATGTCTATGAGGGTGCCTTCTGGAGCGCAGTGGCCCCTTTAAGTGAACGCTCAGTAGCTGCTGACGGAGAACCGCAGGCGTTTCCAGATTTTACCAGAGGGGCCTGGAAGGAGACTGAACCTCTACAAATTGTCACATAATACCTGGCACCCATAAATTTTAACAACTAAAGTCTCTGGATTGTTCTTTTAAAGTTATAATTTTGGATTATATCCATTTATTGGGATTATATCCATGTTATACACCAAATATTTCAGCGGCATCATTCGCCAGTACGGGCGCCCCAACCTTTCGGATGAACAATTCAGGAAGTTCATGAATATCGTGCACCTGGAAGGCCGGATTGCCGGGATCAATACCATCAAGCGGGCCTTGCAGGACACCCGTGAAGCGCACAGGTTTGATGTGGAACACTATAATGTCAGTAAAAAGCTTACGGAGCTAACCGGCAACCTCCCCCCTGAAAAACTCAAGGAACAATTGTTCCGTTAGGGATACATTTCTTAATTTCAAAAGCATCTTAAAACCATATACCGATGAATAGAGTTCTGTATGCCTTAGCCGTGCTCATTGCCTTTACCTCTTGTAAAGAATCGAGAAATGCGGAAGAAACGGTTGAGAAAAGGATCAATTACAGCGCGGACTATCTGCCGGCAGTATTTGAAGAAGACTCCCGTATTGAAAACATAAGGGCATTGCGTGATGAATTGCACGAATTGATCATACAACATGCGGAAGAAAGGCACATTCCAGGAGTTGCCTACGGTATTGTTGTGGGCGATGAGCTCATACTCTCCTCTGCTACAGGTGTGATGGAGGTGGAAAACCAACTTCCTGCCAGCACTTCCACGGCTTTTCGTATTGCCTCCATGACCAAAAGTTTCACGGCCATGGCCATACTGAAATTGCGCGATGCCGGAAAACTGAAACTGAGCGATCCGACTTCGAAGTACCTCCCTGAGCTATCTGGCATGGAATACCT
>NZ_CEYNTP010000158.1:0-6724 GCF_982873095.1 Lentiprolixibacter sp.
AGCGCATTCGCGAACTGTGGTATTGTCGCCGATATGCACAGTGGTATCCTCCCCATTGTACTTAAGGTCCTGAGGTGGGGCACTGATAATCGCACCCGGAAAAATATTGCAGTTTTTACCAATCCGGGCCCCCTCCATAATGGTAACATTGGATCCGATCCAGGTACCCTCTCCTATGATTACGTTGTTGTGGATTGTAGTAAAGGGCTCTACCACAACATTCTTGGCAATCTTAGCACCAGGGTGTATATACGCCAGCGGCTGATTCATACTAACTCTTTTTTGCGATTTGTGCCATCATTTCCGCCTCACAAACCAATTTGTTGTTGGCATACGCATAGGCCTGCATATGGCAGATCCCCCTTCTAATCGGAGAAATCAGGCTACAATGAAAAATTAAGGTGTCACCGGGAAGCACTTTTTGCTTGAACTTCACATTATCGATCTTCATGAAAAAAGTGAGGTAATTCTCCGGGTCAGGTACCGTACTCAGCACCAGGATTCCCCCGGTTTGCGCCATGGCTTCGATCTGGAGTACCCCGGGCATGACGGGAGCCCCTGGAAAATGGCCTACGAAAAATGGTTCGTTCATTGAAACATTCTTCATACCCACTACATATTGATCTGTTAATTCCAGTATCCGGTCTATTAACAGGAAAGGTGGCCGGTGGGGTAACATGGCCATGATCTGGTTGATATCCATCAATGGTGGTTCGTTCAGATCATAGTGAGGCACCTTATTCCTCTTTTCAAGTTTAATGATCTTGGAGAGCTTTTTAGCAAACTGTGTATTGACGTAGTGGCCGGGTTTGTTGGCAATGACCTTACCCCGGATACGCGACCCCGTCAGGGCAAGATCTCCGATAACATCCAGCAGTTTGTGCCTGGCTGCCTCATTGGGCTGGTGGAGCGTAAGATTGTCCAGAATCCCATTGGGTTTTACGGAGAGCTTCTTTTTGTTAAACGCTTTCTCCAGCTTTTTCATCGTCTCAGGAGAAATTTCCTTATCGACATAAACAATGGCATTGTTTAAATCCCCTCCCTTGATCAGGCCGTTTTCGAGCAACATTTCCAGTTCATGCAGAAAACTAAAGGTCCGTGCGTCTGCTATTTCCGTTTTGAATTCTGATATGTGCTCCAAAGTAGCATTCTGGGTACCCAGTACCTTGGTGCCGAAATCCACCATGGTAGTCACCTGATATTCCTCAGCGGGAATAACGGTTATCTCACTTCCGGTGGCATCATCACGAAAACTGATCACATCCTTAACCACGTAGTCCTCTCGTTCCGCTTCCTGCTCAACAATACCCGCCTCTTCTATGGCTTCTACGAAGAATTTGGAGGATCCATCCATAATCGGAGGCTCTGAGGAATCGAGCTCGATCATGACGTTATCGACCTCCATCCCCACCAATGCCGCCAGGACGTGCTCCGAGGTCTGTATCTTTACCCCTCGCTTTTCAAGATTCGTCCCACGCTGGGTGTTGATCACAAAATTGGCGTCGGCTTCAATTATCGGTTCCCCTTCCAAATCAACCCGCTTAAATGCGTATCCATGATTTACAGGAGCGGGAACAAACTTCATAGTAACGTTCTCCCCGGTATGTAAGCCCACCCCTTGCAGGGTGACTTCCTTTGCTATTGTTCTTTGTTTTGCCATACTGAAAATCAGGAATCTTTCCCTTTCATTCGTTTATCAATTTCGCTCACTATCTTAGGTAAATTCTTGAAATGCACATAGGACTTGTTGTAGTCATTATAATTCAGTGCGGGGGATCCCTGAAGGGTTTCATCATCCTTTACATTTCTGGTGATCCCTGATTGGGCCTGTATCTTTACACGGTCACCAATAGTTATATGACCAACGATGCCCACCTGTCCGCCTATCATGCAGTTCTTGCCGATCTTGGTTGAGCCTGCTATCCCCGTCTGTGCTGCAATAGCGGTATGCTCACCTATCTCGACATTATGTGCGATTTGTATCTGGTTGTCTAGTTTTACACCTTTTCGCAGGATGGTACTACCCAGGGTAGCCCGGTCTATGGTGGTCCCAGCCCCTACATCCACATTGTCCTCAAGGATCACGTTTCCGGTCTGGGGTACTTTGGTGTATTCCCCATTTTGATTGGGTGTAAAACCAAAGCCGTCAGCCCCGATTATTGCCCCGCTGTGGATCACGCAATTGTTCCCAATCACGGATTCTGAATAGATCTTGGCTCCAGCAAAGACCATCACATTGTCCCCAATCTTAACGTTGTCCCCTACATACACATTGGGATAGATCTTGGCATTTTCCCCGATTTGCACATTATTGCCCAAATAGGAAAAGGCACCCAGGTAAAAATCCGAACCATATTTTGCGGTTTCAGAGATATATACCGGGGATTCCACTCCCGTTTTATTGTTTTTCACCTGGTTGTAATACTCCAGTAACTTGGAAAAGGATTTGTAAGCATCATCCACCTTGATCAGGGTAGTAGACAATTCTTGTTCAGGTTCAAAATCCTTGTTGACTATGGTAATGGAAGCTTCGGTGCTATAAATAAAAGGAGTGTATTTAGGATTGGCCAGAAAGGTAAGGGACCCCTCCTGCCCTTCTTCTATTTTAGCCAGCTTGTGTACGGCTATTTCGGGGTCTCCAATAACAACTCCTTCGAGTATACCTGCAATCTGACTGGCCGTGAATTTCAAAATTTCCTGTTTATCCTAAAAATCGTGGCACAAAAGTAAGAAAATTTAGGTTACGCACTCTTTTGGGTAGCAGATATAGTACTTCTCCACAGTTTCGAAATGTGCGACCAAATTCAAATGGTCAGAGGCTTCCACCACATCCACAACCTCGCCGTTTTTTCTCAGGATGTGTATCCCCTGATCCTCCTGGTTGTAGGCACGGTTTTGTATGGCTCCGCGGAAAACGAAATACCCCGTATCGGCCATAGATATCCCCAGTAATTCCTTCAACTGTTCCCTGTATTGCTGTTCTGTTTCCTTTGAAAACGGATCGCTTTCTATTTTGATCTTTAACAGCCTGCGGGTAAGCAGCATTTTACACAACCTGGCCAGGGCTTCATCTTCATGGGATTGCCAGGTCTTGATCGCGGCCAGGATATCTGTATCATCCAACTGTGCAAAATGCTCCAGGTCCTCCGGAGTGAAAGTGCCGGGGCGAAAATCCCCCTGCAGGAAGTGTAGCAGGGCCTTGCTGCCTTCAAGGATCTGTCCGGACTGTACCAACTCCTTCGCTTTCATAAATATGCGTATCAGCAGCTGTTCGGCCACAATGCCCGTCTTGTGCAGATACACCTGCCAATACATAAAACGCCGGGCCATCAGGAATTTCTCTATAGAATATATTCCCTTTTCCTCTACGACCAGCTTGTCGTCTACCACATTCAACATGCTGATCATGCGTTCTGCACTGATATTCCCTTCGGCAACCCCAGTATAAAAACTGTCCCTTTTCAGATAGTCCAGCCGGTCCATATCGAGCTGACTGGAAACCAGCTGGTTCATAAAGGTCCGGGGATAGGTGCCTTTGAAAATTTCTATGGCCAGCGTTAAACTTCCGTTAAACTTATCGTTCAGCGCATGCATAAAATGCAGGGACAATTTCTCATGATCAAGGCCTTCAGCGATTCCCCTTTCCATGGCGTGTGAAAACGGTCCGTGGCCAATATCGTGCAGCAAGATCGCACAAAGCAGCCCTTCCTCTTCCTCCGGGGAGATCTCAACTCCCTTAAAACGAAGTATTTGCAAAGCTTGCTGCATCAGGTGCATACTGCCCAGTGCGTGGTGAAAACGGGTGTGGTGGGCGCCGGGGTACACCAGGTAAGAAAGGCCCATTTGTGAAATATGCCTGAGCCGTTGAAAGTAAGGATGCTCAATCAGTCGAAAGACAAGAGCATTTGGAATTCTAATAAATCCGTAAATTGGATCGTTAAAGATTGTGAGCTTACTGGATGCTGACAAGATACCCGAAATTTAGTAGCACTTAACTGAATTCAAAGGTATTGAATTGCTTCGAATAATAGAGGAAGCCACAGCACCCTCTTATCCCGGTGAAGCCATCATTTAATTAATTGTAACAGGATCAAAGAGATGAGAAAGATTTCCATATTGTGGGTAGATGATGAGATCGACCTGTTAAAGCCGCACATGCTGTTCTTGAAGGACAGGGATTATGAGGTAAAGACCTGTCAGAGTGGTCAGGATGCCCTGGAGGAAATCAGGGATAACCGTTTTGATATCGTCTTCCTCGACGAGAATATGCCGGGACTTTCGGGTCTGGAAACCCTTAATGAAATAAAGGCCATTGATGCCTCTTTGCCGGTGGTGATGATCACCAAGAGCGAGGAAGAGTATCTTATGGAAGAGGCCATTGGTTCGAAGATAGCCGACTATCTTATAAAACCTGTAAATCCCAACCAGATCCTGCTTTCCCTTAAAAAGAATTTGGATCACTCCCGACTGGTTTCAGAAAAAACCACTGCGAACTATCAGCAGGAATTCCGGAAAATCGCCATGGATCTGGCCATGGTCAACACCTGGGAAGAGTGGTCAGATCTATACCGCAAGCTGATATACTGGGAACTGCAGCTGGAAGAAATTGAAGATTCGGGGATGTTTGAGATCCTGGAATCCCAAAAGGTCGAAGCCAATAACCAATTCGGGAAATTTATTGAAAAACGCTACGAAAACTGGTTTTCAGATGAAGATGGGCCCGTAATGTCCCATACCCTGTTCAAAAAACTGGTAAAACCGCAGTTGGGGGAACAACCCGTTTTATGGGTGGTCATAGACAACCTGAGGTACGATCAGTGGTGTGCCTTTGAAGATGTCTTGAATCCCTTTTACAAAAAGACCAGTGAAACCCCCTATTTCAGTATCCTGCCCACAGCGACTCAATATGCCAGGAACGCCATTTTCTCGGGCCTCATGCCATTGGATATGGAAAAAAAGTATCCGAAATGGTGGAAAAATGACACTGATGAAGGCGGCAAGAACCTTTTCGAGGCAGAATTCCTGAGGGAACAGCTCAGCCGACAGGGGCTTTCTTTAAAATGGGAATACCACAAAATCAGCAGCCTGAAACAAGGGCGTACGTTATGCCAGAATTTTCGTTCACAAAAAAACAACGACCTAACCGTTATCGTTTACAATTTTGTGGACATGCTCTCCCATTCCAAAACGGAAATGGAGGTGATCAAAGAACTGGCTTCGAATGATAAGGCCTACCGCTCGCTTACCCAGAGCTGGTTTAAAAATTCCCCTTTGCTGGAAATAATACAACAGGCACAGGGCATAGGTATGAAATTGATCATTACCACAGATCACGGGACCATCAACGTAAAACAGCCTTCAAAGGTTATCGGGGATCGCGAAACCAGCCTTAATCTAAGGTACAAGACCGGACGCAGCCTCAGCTATGAGGAAAAAGACGTGTTTGAGGCAAAGCAGCCGGCGCGACTGCACCTGCCCAATATTACGGTGAGCAGTTCCTTCATCTTTGCCAAAAACGACCTCTTTTTTGCCTACCCCAACAATTACAACCACTACGTCTCCTACTACCGTAATACCTACCAGCACGGCGGGGTATCCCTGGAGGAAATGGTGATTCCGTTTGTGGTATTGGAGCCCAGGTAATGTACTATCCCGCGTAGATTTGGGTCCGGCCATGCTGATTTCCTACAGCAACAGAAATATTGACTTCAAACTGGAAATCAGATAGGTAGTAATAAGTACGTCGACCACGGTCATACCGTACCTCCGCACCGTAATCGCGCAATTGCTCGATAAGGCAGTAAATGAGTCGCTCGCTAACATAGAGCCGATTGGCCAACTGTTTGGGTGATCCGGTACATTCCTGTTCGATTAGGTTGTGTAGTTCATTCAGGCGGCGAAGGTTTTTAATTGTTTTCATAATCCCATATTTAAATTAAACAAAGCATGTGGGGTATGGGAGGGATTAACACTATAACAAGTATATAGATTATTTTCTATATTTACAAATAGCAAGAGTATTTTTTCTCTATTGTGTGAATATTTCTTATTTTTGAATGCAAATAACCCCTGTGTTTAGATGATAAAAACAATTGACCGTTTAATGCAGTTCATACAACACGCTGGCCTCAGTGCCCGGCAGTTTGACTTGTCTATTGGTGCCGCAAACGGTTACACCTTGCGAATGAAAAAGAACAGGGCTTCTATTGGAAGTGATGTGATTGAAAATATTGTACGCACCTATCCGCAGTTAAATGTTTCCTGGTTGATCACAGGAGAAGGGGAAATGCTAAAATCAAAAGGGCCTATCGAACCCATTGAATTTGATGAACTGCCGATTGAAAAACAAAAGGAAATTGAGGAGATCATTGAGAAGAAGATCCGGGAACGACATGAGGCCGAACTCAAAAGCCTGTTAGAGGAGGTTACCCAGGAAATAAAACGTCGGCAGGACAACTAATCTCTATACGATCTTCGCTCGCAATTCCTCTTGCAGCTTCCGTAATTCGTCCATTTCCAGATCGCCGGCATTTCGTTTAATCAGTTTAGCCATGATCTGTGCATATCGCTTTTTGTATTCGGATAGACCTGTGCGCTCTTCACTGATCTTCTGGATGAGGTCGTCAATTTCCGCGGTTATTTGATCATAGGTATCGAGACTTAGATAATGTTGTTTGACTAAACGAGACAAGACCAATACAAGAAGGACAGACATTAAAACAAG
>NZ_CEYNTP010000159.1:0-6697 GCF_982873095.1 Lentiprolixibacter sp.
ATGCCCGAGAAGGTTTACCTGTCCCAGCTTGTGGTGTTCAATGTAGTATCTCAGGTCCTCTGCTAAAAACTCGTAATTGAAATCTTCTGACCAGAAGCTTTTACCGTGGTTGCGCTGATCGATCAAATGTACCTGATAGCCATTATTGGCATACTGGGATCCCAGTGTTTTCCAGTTGTCAGACATGCCCAGGAATCCATGCAGGATAAGTAGCGGTTCCCCTTCTCCCAGGATTATTGAGTGCAGCAGTTCCATTATTTCAATCGGTGCAGGTACATATTAACGACATTTTCCAGGCCGAGATAAAGGGATTCGCAGATCAGGGCATGGCCTATGGATACTTCGAGCAGGTGGGGGACTTCCTGTTTAAAAAAGGCGATGTTGTCCAGGTTAAGGTCGTGCCCGACATTTACCCCAAGCCCTAATTCATGGGCTTTCTCCGCAGCTCTAACAAAAGGCACAACACCCTTTTTGTTGCCTGCCGAAAAATCCCTGGCATATTGTTCGGTATACAATTCTATGCGATCCGTCCCGGTATGTGCTGCTCCTTCAACCATATGTTCATTGGGGTCTACAAAAATTGAGGTCCGTATATCCAAAGCCTTGAATTCGCTGATCACTTCCTTCAGAAAGTTCTTGTGGGCATGGGTGTCCCAGCCTGCATTGGAGGTTATGGCATCCTCAGCATCAGGCACCAGGGTCACCTGGGTAGGCCGGATGCCTGAAACCAGGTCGATAAACTTAGGTATGGGGTTGCCTTCTATATTGTATTCCGTTGTAACCACCTCTTTGAGGTCGAGCGCATCCTGATAGCGAATATGGCGTTCGTCTGGTCTGGGGTGTACCGTTATTCCCTGTCCCCCGAATTCCTGTATATCTCGTGCCACCTGGAGTACGTTGGGCATGTTCCCTCCGCGTGAATTTCGCAAAGTGGCAATTTTATTAATGTTTACACTTAATTTTGTCATTTCGGAACGGCCTTATTTTTTGGGTTCACAAAAATACAAATAAGGCACACCTTTTGATGCTTAAAATTAGTAATTTGCAACCGTTAGATAAGTTATGCACCTTCAATCGCACATAATCAACACCTTACCGGTTTTCAATCTTCAGGACTCCATGTCCGAAGTCATTGAATTCTTCCAGCATACCACCTTCTCACATGTGGCCATTGTGGAAGACCGTCGTTTTATTGGGGTCCTTTCTGAAACGGACCTGGAATCTTTTGAACAGGTGAAGCGTGTGGAAGACTATCGATATGAGCTGGAGGCTTTTTTTGCCCGGAAGGAAACTTCCTGGCTGGATGCCCTTGAGCTTTTCGCGCGTAATGAAGCCAATTTAATTCCGGTACTGGATGAAAATGAGCAGATGCTGGGGTATTTTGACCTAAACGACATTGTGGCCGAGTTTATAGATACACCCTTTTTTATTGAGCCAGGGGTTATCCTGGTAGTGGCCAAGGGCATAAAGGATTACTCCTTTAGCGAGATTTCACAGATCGTGGAAAGCAATAATGCCAGGTTGCTGGGGGCCATCATTACGGAAACCCGCAATGATATTGTACAGGTTACGCTGAAAATCACTTCAGAAAATAGCAATGAGGTTATTCAGACCTTCAGGCGTTATAACTACAGTATTCTCTTTGGAAATGATGAGGATCAGTTCCTGGAAGACCTCAAAAGACGCTCCGATTACCTGGATAAATACTTAAATGTCTGAGAGGCATGAAAGTCGCCATTTACGGTCAGGTTTACCAGGAAGATACCCTGGATCATGTACAGGAACTACTCGATGAACTCCAGAAAACAAAGGCCGTTGTCTTGTTTGAAAAACAATTCTTCGAGTTGCTGGGTGGGCACCGAGGCCTTGGCAGCTATGCTACATTTACCCATGAAGAGGGTCTGGACCGTTCCTTTGACCTTTTTGTAAGTTTTGGGGGAGATGGCACCATTCTAAGGGCCATAACCTATATCCGGGACCTGGGTATCCCTATCGTTGGGGTGAATACGGGCCGCCTGGGGTTTTTATCCACATTTAAGAAAGAAGAAGTACGCCGGGTTATAACCGAGTTTAATGCCGGCGCCTACCACATCGTTGAGAGAAGCCTTGTTGCGGTGTTCTCAGAATCCGATATTCCGGAATTCGGGGATATGAATTTTGCCTTGAATGAAGTGTCTGTAAGCCGTAAGGACACGACCTCCATGATCACCATTGCCACTTATTTAAATGGGGAGTACCTTACTTCATACTGGGCAGATGGTTTAATTATAGCCACTCCTACAGGATCAACCGGTTATTCCCTGAGTTGCGGCGGACCTGTGATAACCCCAACGGCACAGTCCCTGGTGATCACCCCCATCGCACCCCATAACCTCAATGCCCGTCCCCTGGTCATCTCAGACGATACCGAGATCCGTTTAAAGGTATCCGGGCGGGAGGAGCATCACCTGTTATCCCTGGATTCCAGGCTGGCCACTATAGAAAATGGCAGGGAACTTACCATTAGAAAAGCCCGGTTTAACATCAGGATGGTGGAATACACTTCAGAAAGTTTCCTCAAAACCATTCGCAATAAATTGCTCTGGGGGGAGGACCGCCGGAATTGACCCTTCTTGAAACAATAAATACACCCAATTCCTGTTTTACATTGGAGAACCTAGTTATGGGGAAAGCTAAAGGAATGCAATATCCCATTTTAAAGTTATTGGCAAATTGATGCGGGGAATAATTTTGGCAGTAATGGTCCTGTTTTTTACCACAGGATTTGCACAGACCTATGAGATCGGCTTGTTTGGTGGAGGCGCCAATGCCATAGGGGATGTAGGGCGAATGAACTACATTGCCCCTACAGGTATTGCCTTTGGTGGAATTGCCAAATGGAACAAAAGCAAGCGCTACGCATGGAGGGGCAGTCTGCTTTACGGTCAGTTTTCCTTTGACGATAATAAGTCAGACATCGCCTCCCGAAACCAGAGGGGGTATTCCTTCAGGAACTCAGTGAAGGAAGTTTCTGCCGGACTCGAATTCCATTTTTGGGAATACAACCTTCATAAGTTAGGTCCGGCTATGACTCCTTATTTATATACCGGACTTTCCTATTTTCGCTATAATTATCACTACTTTGACGCGGGTCAGCTACAGACCCTGGACCAGGAAGATGGTTCCCTGGCCATACCAATGACGCTAGGAATTAAGGCTAGGATAAATCAATTCCTTATTTTTGGAGCAGAAATTGGAGCAAGGTATACGTTTACGGACAACCTGGACGGCAGTAACCCGGAAGGTACGAACTTTGAACAGTTCCGCTTCGGGAACATTTTTAGTGACGACTGGTACGTTTTTTCAGGGATTACCGTAACTTATACATTCGGCAGGAAACCCTGCACAGATTGCTTCGAGTAGTACGCCAATGAACACTATTGAAGATTTAAAAAGCGAAAATCTTCCCAAACACCTGGCCATAATCATGGATGGCAATGGCAGATGGGCCAAGCAACGTGGCAAATTGCGCGTTTTTGGGCATGAAAACGGGGTAAAAGCCGTGAGAAGAACTGTGGAAAACTGTGCCAAAGCCGGGATAGATTACCTTACCCTGTATGCGTTTTCAACGGAGAACTGGAAAAGGCCCAAGCTGGAAGTAGATACCCTGATGCGGTTATTAGTTTCCACCCTCAAAAAAGAACTGTCTACCCTCAACAAGAACAACATCCGTCTCAATGCCATTGGCAATATTGAAACCCTGCCTGCCAAAGTTTACGAGGAACTTCTGGAGGTTAAGGCAAAAACAAAATCAAATTCGGGGATGACCCTTACCCTTGCACTTAGCTACGGGTCCAGGGAAGAACTTAAACAGGCGGTACGCAGTTTAGCGACCAAAGTTAAAAATAACATAATTTCCCCCGAAAATATTGATGAAACCGTTATAAATAGTCATCTTTACACGCATGATTTACCAGATGTAGACTTGCTAATCCGGACAAGCGGGGAACGCCGGATCAGCAATTTTTTGCTTTGGCAGATAGCATACGCAGAACTGTATTTTGTAGATGTCTTCTGGCCAGATTTTAGCGAGGAACATTTGGTAGAGGCTATTTTGAATTACCAGAACAGAGAACGGAGGTTTGGAAAGATCAGCGAACAACTTAACTAGGGATATGGGAAAATTAATATCCCGAAATCTCTTCTATTACATTCTAATCTTTTTTTCGAGTTTTACAGCCTTAGGCCAGGACATTTCATATGACCAGGGTAAGGAATATATCCTTGGCGGGCTTAAGGTGACCGGGCTGGAAAGCTATAACGAACAAACGGTCAAAACATACACCGGACTCAGGGAGGGCTCTCCCATCACCGTACCCGGGGATGAGATTAGTGCGGTCATTAAAAAATTATGGAGCCTTGAGCTGTTCAGTGATATTAAATTCTACATTACAGATATACAGGGAGAAGAGATATTCCTAGAGCTCTTCATTAAGGAAAGACCTACCCTTTCCAAGGTCACCATTTATGGGGTTAAAAAACGAAAGGTACAGGGTATTATCGACGACACGGACCTCAAAAAAGGCAAGAAAATTACGGAGAGCTTAATTGCCAATACCAAGAATTACCTGCAGAACAAATATCGTAAACAGGGATACCTCAATGCTAAGGTAGCAATTGCCACTGCGAGGGATACCTCAGAAACCAACGCCCAAAGCATGGTGATCAATGTAAAGAAGGGCGACAAGGTGAAGATCAAGAAGATCATTTTTGAGGGGAACGAAAAGATCTCGGCTTCCAAGCTTCGGAAAGCCATGAAAAATACTAAGGTAAAGCGGCCTGGGAGGTTCTGGAAGAAATCAAAATTTATACAGGCAGATTACAGGGAAGACCTTTCGAGCCTTATTGATAAATACGCTGAAAACGGATACAGAGATGCGCGGGTCATGATGGATACCGTGGAAACCGTCAATGAAAACAATATCAATATCCGGATCGCGGTCGAGGAAGGGAACAAGTACTACTTTGGAGATATCGACTTTGTTGGAAATTCGGTGTATACAGACAGGGTGTTAAATCAGGTATTGGGCATCAAAAAAGGGGATACCTACAATGGGGTACTCCTGCGAGAGCGCATAGCCGATGACACCAACCCGGATGCTGCAGATGTGACCAACCTCTACCAGAACAACGGCTACCTGTTCTCCCAGATCAATCCGATAGAAGTATCCGCCCAGAATGACACCATTAATTTTGAGATCCGGATCATAGAAGGGAAGGAAACCTTCCTGGACCATGTGACCGTAAGCGGAAATGACAAGACCAACGACCATGTGATCTTCAGGGAACTCAGGACCCGGCCCGGGCAGCGGTACAGCAAGGAAAATATCATCCGAAGTGTTAGGGAATTAGGGCAGTTGGGCTTTTTTGATGCTGAACAGATCAAACCAGACATCCTTAACCCCAATCCCAATGAAGGAACTGTTGACCTTGCCTACAACCTGGTGGAATCTGGTTCCAGTCAGATAGAGTTGCAGGGTGGCTACGGGGGCGGAGGCTTCATCGGGACCCTCGGACTTTCCTTTAATAACTTTTCGATACAAAATTTATTCAACGGGGAAGCGTACAAGCCAGTGCCCATGGGAGATGGGCAAACTTTTGCACTTCGCCTGCAGGCCAGTAGGACTTTCAGGGTCTACAGCCTCAACTTTTCTGAGCCCTGGCTGGGTGGGAAGAAACCCGTTCGTTTCAACCTTTCCCTTTCACGGACCCAACAGTTCCTGGCTTCTTTTAGTGGCAGTGGGCGGGTACAGGTAAACAAAAACCAGCAGTTCTCCATTACCGGGGTATCGTTGGGGCTGGCAAAAAGGGTGCAATGGCCGGATGATTATTTTACCGTATCCCATGCCCTGAGCTACCAGTTGTATAATTTTGAGAATTACCGTACGGGGCTCTTTAATTTTGGTAATGGACAATCCAACTCCCTGGCCTATACTTTTGGCTTATCCAGAAGTTCTGCCGGGCCAGGCAGGATCTATCCGATGACCGGTTCTATTTTTGAGGTTACCGCCAAATTTACACCCCCGTATTCCCTTTTTAGCGATAAGGATTTTGCCTCCCTGAAGGCGCGTAGCGAGGAACTCAATGAACTGAGGACCCAAAGGGCACTGCTAGGGCAGACGCTAACTGACCAGGAGCGCACGGAACTGGAACAGGTAGACCAGGAACGCTTCCGCTGGTTGGAGTACTACAAGATCAAGTTTAAGGGCGACTGGTATACCCCCGTTTGGGGTAAGCTTGTCCTCCGCACCAATGCCGAATTCGGTTTCCTGGGGAATTACAACAGCGACGTGGGAAAAGTACCATTTGAGCGGTTTTTCCTTGGAGGAGATGGTTTGGGAAGGAACTTTACCCTGGATGGACGGGAAGTGATACAGTTACGCGGTTATGACAATAATTCCCTGACCCCGGTTGACCCGCTAACGGGTCAGCAGGAAGGAGGGATTGTCTACAATAAATACTCTATGGAGCTTCGGTACCCCCTTACTTTGAAACCCACAGCGTCTATTTACGGACTTGCTTTCCTGGAAGCGGGGAACTCCTTCAACAATTTTCAGGAGTTTCGACCGTTTGAGTTAAAAAGATCTGCCGGAGTGGGGCTACGAATATTCATGCCGGCCTTTGGTCTTTTGGGGATCGATTTCGGATACGGCTTTGA
>NZ_CEYNTP010000160.1:0-6643 GCF_982873095.1 Lentiprolixibacter sp.
CGTTACCGTAAGATCTTTCTATATGGATGATACCGAGATCACCAATAGTGAATACCGGCAATTCGTAGAATGGGTCCGCGATTCCATCGTAAGGTTCAAACTGGCCAAACTCGCCGATGAGTTAGGTTTGGGACCGGATGATGGTGGTATTGGGGAGTATGCCTTCAAGAGTGCTGATACTACAAGGATGTCCGTTTATGAAAAGTATATGATGGACAATTATGCCGGAATGGGAGAATCAGGATATGAAGGGTACGCCCTGAATACGGATGAAGATCTGATCTGGGATACTTCGGATTATCCGGATGAATACTACGCTGAGGTTATGGATTCGCTCTATTTGCCAATGGAAGAATCCTATAATGGTCAGCGGATTCTGGATATTACACAATTGAAGTACAACTATACCTGGATGGATATTGAAGCTGCTGCCCGTTCAAGGGATGGCAGGAGAAAAGATTTTATCCGAACGAATGAGCTGGAGATCTATCCGGACACCACCGTTTGGATTCGGGATTTTGAGTATTCCTACAACGAACCCATGCACAACGATTATTTCTGGCACGACGCTTACAGCGATTATCCTGTAGTTGGTGTGTCCTGGTCACAGGCCCGGGCATTTTGCCACTGGAGGACCAAGTTCAAGAATGACGACCAGAAAAGTCGCGGAAAGCAATTTGTAAACCGGTTCCGTCTGCCTACCGAAGCAGAGTGGGAGTATGCTGCCCGTGGGGGTATCGAAGGGGGTACGTATCCCTGGGGAGGTCCTTACGTGATCAGTGACACCGGTTGCTTTATGGCAAATTTCAAACCCCAGCGCGGGGACTATGCTGCCGATGCAGCGCTCTATACCGTAGAGGCCAAATCCTATGAGCCCAATGATTTTAACCTGTACAACATGGCAGGTAATGTAGCGGAGTGGACCAACTCCAGTTATTTCCCTGGCTCTTACGAATATGCTTCTACCATGAACCCTAATGCAGACTCTAATGACAATGCGAGGAAAGTGATTCGTGGTGGTTCGTGGAAAGATGTGGCCTATTTCCTGCAGGTTTCCACAAGGGATTACGAGTATAAGGATTCAGCGAGGAGCTACATCGGTTTCCGGACCGTACAGGACTATATGGGTGAAGAAGATTCAACACAATAGTAGAACACAAAATCAAACAGTAAACCAAATACTTATTTAAACATTAAACTTAAATTAA
This sequence comes from Lentiprolixibacter sp., assembly GCF_982873095.1. Taxonomy (NCBI): domain Bacteria; kingdom Pseudomonadati; phylum Bacteroidota; class Flavobacteriia; order Flavobacteriales; family Flavobacteriaceae; genus Lentiprolixibacter; species Lentiprolixibacter sp. The sequence goes on from NZ_CEYNTP010000160.1 coordinate 1,209, forward strand.
ATTTCAAATTATGGCACAGTCAAAATCAACAAAGAAACTTTTCAACATGGCCTACGGCCTTGGAGCTTCCGTGGTGATCATCGGGGCCCTTTTCAAAATCCTGCACTGGGAGATTGGGTTCCTTACCGGAGGTTTGCTCCTTGCAGTGGGTCTGATTACCGAAGCCCTTATTTTTGCAATTAGTGCATTTGAACCTGTAGAGGATGAGTACGACTGGTCTCTGGTGTATCCAGAGCTTAATGGTGGACCAGCCTCCAGGAAAAATCAAGTCAAAGAAGCTAAAGAAGCAGAAGGTCTTCTGTCTAAAAAGCTTGACCAACTCCTTAAGGACGCAGGTGTTGACGCTGAGCTCATGACCAGTCTTGGCGATAGCATCCGTAATTTCGAAGATGCTGCCAAAGGTATTGCTCCTACAGCTGATGCGATGCAATCTACTCAGAAGTACTCTGAAGAATTGTCTACTGCTGCAGCCCAAATGGAGTCGCTGAACAGCCTCTACAAGGTGCAACTGGAAAGTGCAAGCCGACAAGCTTCTATCAACGAAGAAGTGGTTCAAAATGCAACTACCCTTAAAGATCAAATGGAATCTCTTGCCTCTAACCTTTCTTCACTGAACGGTGTTTATGGAGGTATGCTTACTGCAATGAACAGAAACTAATTAGTTTTCCATTATACCCAAATCCAAATTTTAATAATCAAAAACTAATTAGAAAACATGGCAGGACAAAAATTGTCACCACGTCAGAAGATGATCAATCTTATGTATTTGATCTTCATTGCAATGCTGGCGTTGAATATGAGTAAGGAAGTTCTGGCAGCATTCGGGCTGATGAACGAAAAGCTGGAAGCTTCCAATGTGAAGACCTCAGAGAATAACCTTGCCTTCTTGGGCGGCCTTGAAACCAAGGCTTCCGAAAACGCGGAAAAATACGGTCCGCTTTTGGAAGATGCCAAGAAGATCAAGCAAATCTCCCAGGAGTATTACGACTACCTGGAAAACCTGAAGTCCGAAATGGTCAAGGATATAGAAGACCCTAAAGACTATCAGGTTATGGATAAGGCTGATTACCTGGACCAAAAACTTTTCAAAGGAGACAATCTGGCTCCTGAAGGAAAGGAATTCATGAAGCGGATCCACGATTACCGCGACCAGGTACTGGCTATTTTGCCAAAAGAATTTAAAGATGTTCGCGAAGCCGTTGATGCCCGTTTCGAAACTGGTGATGAAAAAGGTAAGGTAGAGCGCAGGGACGGTGTTAAGGTAGACTGGTTGAACTACAAGTTCGAAGGTTTCCCGCTGATCGCTTCCCTCACCCAACTTACGCAGATCCAGGCAGACGTGAAAGCCACAGAACAGGACGCGCTTAAAGCTATGTTCGAAGGGCAGCTGACAAGTGAGATCTCTATGACCAACTATACGACGCTGCTGGAGCAGGAAAAATCTGCCTTCTATGCAGGAGAGAAGTTTGATGGTGCCATAGTTCTGGGACGTAAAGATGCCACTACACGCCCTAACGAGGTGAACCTTACCCTGGATGGACGCAAATTGTCCGAAAACAAAGACTATATCATCAAGGATGGTAAAGTACAGTTGACGGTAAGTGCCGGAAATCCCGGAGACCACAAAATCGAAGGTAACCTGGTGTTTATCCAGGACGGAAATCGTACCGAAGTACCGGTATCTTCTACCTTCGCCACGATTACTAAGCCAAATGCGGCCCTGATCGCGGCAGACAAGATGAACGTGGTATACCGAGGGGTAGCCAACCCGATGTCGATTTCTATACCTGGAATCCCGAATAACAAGGTTAGTGCCTCAGCTCCCGGTCTTTCTAAAAGAAGCGGAAGCCAGTATGTGATGAATCCTGGTACAGGACGTAAAGTTACTATTACAGCTTCTGGTACATTGCCAGACGGACAAAGGGTAACTTCTAAGTCTGAGTTCAGGATCAAGGATATCCCAAGGCCTGCCGGATCTATTCGAGGTGAAACCGGTTCTGCAAAAATGCCAAGGAGAAACCTTGAAATCGCTACGGTGGGTGCCCTGCTCGAAGACTTTGACTTTGACCTGAACCTGGCCATTAGTGGATTTAAATTCAAAGTTCCTGGTCAGCCTACAGTAAGTGTTAGGGGCAATAAGCTCGACTCACGTGCCAAATCAGCGCTGAAAAGGGCCAGAAGAGGTGATGCCTTGCAAATATTTGACATTGAGGCCTATATCACTAATAACAAAAGCTATAAGCTGAAGAAGGTGTCTCCGGTGATTGTGGAGCTCACCAACTAAAATTGAAAATGCATAGATCTATGAATTGGAAGAATGTAATTATCGCTGCAGCGGTTTCCTGCCTCCCCATTTCCCTGGCGGCACAGGCCAATATCCTGAACGCCAAAAAGCCTGAGGAGATCGGGAAAAAGACCGCGGCCCAAATGGCGGCAGACAATGACAAACCCCTGCCATACGGCTATGTGGACGACCGGGATATCCTGTGGTCCAAGACCGTCTGGGAAGTTATTGATCTGGATGAGCGGGTGAACTTTCCCCTGTACTATCCCCTGGACACCATTAATATCGGTTCGGACAGGAGATCACTCTACGATGTTTTGATGAAAAACATCAGGAACGGGAAGTTGACTGATATTTATGTGGACTCGTATTTTACGGAGAAACGTAAGTTGAGTGACCTGCAGGCTACCCTTACTAAAATTGATACAACTGACCTCGGATACGAGCAGATCAATGCCGGAGAACAACTCTCTGAAGAGTTTGTAAACCGCAGGGATATTACTGCGGCCGAAATTGAGGAATATCGTGTCAAAGGTATTTGGTATTTTGACAAACGCCAGGGGGAGCTTAAGTACCGTTTGCTAGGAATAGCCCCGGTAGCACCCGACGTAAACTTTATTGACGACGAGTCTGTTGACCCGGAAAGCAATAAAGTGGAACTGTTCTGGGTGTGGTACCCCAGTGCCCGACAAATCCTGCATGAGGCGAAGGTGTTTAACCAGCGGAATTCCGCCCAGCCTCTCTCCTTTGACATGCTTCTGAATTCCAGAAGGTTCAATGGGATGATCTATCAGGAAGACAATGTACACGGAGATCGTAAGATTGACGAATACATTGCAGACAACGCCCTGTTCCAGCTCCTGGAATCCAACAGAATCAAAGAACAGATTCGGGACCGCGAACAGGACATGTGGGCCTACTAGCCTAATAATATTCCAATTCAATACAGATACAAAGCGCCGCATTTTTGCGGCGCTTTTTTTACTTTCAATTTGGTAAGCCTAATTGCTACCTTTGCGCCATGCTGGATTATCTGGTTGTTGGGCTGGGCCTTGCAGGGGCTTCTTTTTGTGACCTTCTCGAAAACAAAGGGCGGTCTTTTCTCTGCATAAACGATAACTCTCAACAGGCTTCGGTTGTGGCGGGAGGACTGTATAATCCAGTAGTATTAAAACGTTTTACACCCGCCTGGAGGGCGAAACAACAAATGGAGGTGGCCATGCCTTTTTATGAGCAACTGGAGGCCAAACTCAATTGTACCCTCGATTATAAAGTTCCGGTTCTTAGGCGTTTCGCATCGGTGGAGGAGCAGAATAACTGGTTCCAGGCAGCAGACCACCCCCAATTACAGCCTTTCCTCTCTTTAAAACTCCTTGAAAACAACAATCCCATGCTCGATGCCCCTTACGGGTTCGGGGAAGTGCTGCATACCGGGAGGGTAGACACCAAAAAGCTCCTGACTGCCTATTCAGCCTACATGAAGGACAAAGGCTGCCTGACCGATGCATCCTTTAAATATGACGCCCTTGAGGTGCTGCCGGATGAGGTACGTTATGGGGACATCAGGGCAAAAAGAGTGGTTTTTGCCGCGGGGTTTGGCCTGAAGGAAAATCCATATTTTAATTATTTGCCCCTAAACGGGACCAAAGGGGAATTGCTAACTATAAAGTCACCTACCTTAAAAGAAGACCAGGTGATCAAGTCAGCTGTGTTTATCATTCCGTTGGGGGAGGACCACTACCGGGTAGGGGCCACCTATAAATGGAAGGATAAAACCAATGTGCCCACTGCAGCTTCCCGGGAGGAACTGCTTCAAAAACTTGAGGTGTTCCTGAAAGCCGATTATAAAGTGGTCGCCCATGTGGCGGGGATCAGGCCAACAGTAGCAGACCGAAGGCCCCTTGTTGGCCGGCATCCAGTTCATTCTAACTTGTTTGTCCTTAATGGTTTAGGTTCGAGAGGGGTGTTGATCGCCCCTTTTGCGGCACAACAATTATGGGAACATATTGAAGAAGGCGCCGCACTGGTTGAGGAGATGGATATAAAGCGGTATGCGAGGAAGTATTCTCCTGCCTAGGCTTTAACCGCCTTGGGGTCGTATTTAATAAAAAAGTTGATCCAGATATTGCGAGATAGTCGGATGATGACCGGCATAAATACCACGAGGGTGGCTACAATACTGATGAAAGTTGTTAAGAGGGAGGCACCTATAAACAGGAATGAAATTACAAATGCGGCCACCCCAAAAGCCACCCCAACAGCATAGCTCACGTACATCGCCCCATAGAAAAAGGAGGGTTCCATCTTGTATTTAGTAGCGCAATGGGAGCAGCGCTCGTGCATTTTGAATAAACTTCCCAGGCGATAGGGGTTGCGTTCTATGTACATGCTCTCCTGATGACATCTGGGGCACGTTCCTGTTAAAATGCTATAGAGTTTGCTGCCTTTTTTTAACATTTGCACAAATTTTGGTAAAATTAGCTTTTTACCTCATCACATCCTGTAACCCCGGTCACAAAATATGCTCAGTGTTCATAACCTTGCCATAGCCTTTGGAGGAGAGACCCTTTTTGATGGTATCTCCTTCCGCTTGAATGCGGGAGATCGTGTGGGTCTGGTAGGGAAAAACGGTGCCGGAAAGTCTACCCTGCTGAATATTATGGCCGGGGAACTGAAACCAGATAAAGGAGAGCTTTCCCTGGAAAAAGGATTGCGCACTGGCTTTCTTCGGCAGGATATTGATTTTGAGAAAGGGAGGACGGTTTTAGAAGAAGCCCATTTGGCCTTTTCCGAGATTATGCAGCTGGAAGGGCAATTGGAGAATATCAACGCAGAGCTGGGGGAACGGACAGATTACCAAAGTGAAGGGTACCACCAATTGATGGTTGACCTGAATGACCTGACACATCGCTATGAAATTCTGGGAGGCTATACCTACAAAGGGGAGGCCGAAAAGGTACTTCAGGGGTTGGGGTTTGAACGCAGGGATTTTGAAAAGCCCACGGACACCTTTTCAGGGGGCTGGCGCATGCGTATAGAACTGGCGAAGCTCCTGTTGCAGAAGAATGATATCCTCCTCCTGGATGAGCCCACCAACCACCTGGATATCGAATCCATCCTCTGGCTCGAACAATTCCTGATCGAGTTTCCC
>NZ_CEYNTP010000161.1:0-6619 GCF_982873095.1 Lentiprolixibacter sp.
TCCAAAATTGGTGATATAGCCGTAATCAGGTTCAGCCAGCGTACACAAAAAGGCGATTTCTTTTTGGTGATTGGCTCCCATCTCAATTATGGCAATTTCGGTTTCTGAAGTGATTGTAAGCAGTGAAAGGGGCACCCCAATATGGTTGTTCAGGTTGCCTTGTGTGGCGATGGTAGCGTATTTTTTTTGAAGTACGGCGTGGATCAGTTCTTTGGTTGTGGTTTTACCATTGCTGCCGGTTAGCGCCAGGACCCGTGTCCCGAAATGCCTGCGGTGGTGGAGTGCCAGGTCCTGAAGGGTTTTTAGCACATCCGGGACCAGCAGGAACCGGTCATCCCGGGCAATTTCAGCGTCGTCTACCACCGCTAGGGTGGCTCCCTTTTCCAGTGCTGACAAAGCAAACTTGTTGCCGTCAAAATTATCCCCTCTGAGCGCAAAAAAAATACACGGTCCTTCAATTTTCCGGGTGTCCGTGCATGCTTTTGGTGTTTCCAGAAAGAGGCGGTGCAATGCTTCAATCGTCATGCCTCAAAGATAAAAAAAAGCCCTAACACCATAGGCATCAGGGCTTACAACACTTTACTTAAAAATTTTACCTAGCTTTTTTCCCGCGAACGGTTTTGTTCTTGGTCTTAGATTTGGATCCCACTCTGGACATGGCACATCGGAAACCGATGTAGTCAGTGGCCATATACTGAGGCAGATATCTTCTCTGGGCAGGGTCCAGCCAGTAAGCCCGGTCTCTCCAGGAACCTCCCTTGTATACCCGAACTTCATCATTGATAAGACTGGTTCGGTTGTTGTCAGTATCGTATTGACGGATCACCTTGCCGGTAGAGTCGCGCTCAACCTTGTGTTTCGGTGCGTTGTACATGTTACGTGGCTTGTCTTCTTCGTCGCTGAATCGATCAAAGAATCTTGAGGAACCTGGATCCCCGTCACGGTAAGCCCTGTTATCACTTGCAGAAAAATTCGTCCTCAGGTAGGTTTCCTGCTCATCAACCGGTACCATTTTGATTTCTCCGGGCAGATTTACAGCAACTACTTTTCCTGTAGGCAAGGTATCATATACAATGGCATCTTCGAGGATTTTAACCTTTCCGTCTTCGTCAATTGCCGTTTTCATATAAATGTTTCCACGGTAGTAATTGAAATCGCTGATTTCATCGTCTACGATTGGACGGTATACATCCGAAACCCATTCGGCTACATTTCCAGCCATATCATATAAACCAAGGTCATTGGGTTTGTACGATTTCACCTCTGCGGTGATATCCGCACCATCATCAGACCATCCGGCGATCCCGCCGTAATCCCCTTTACCTTGTTTGAAGTTGGCCAGTTGGTCCCCACGGCCTACACGCTGACCATTTCGAGTGTAATCCCCTTCCCATGGATATTTTTTCCTTCCGCGGTAGTTGTTGTATTCACGGGTTCCAACAAGAGCCTGGGCAGCGTACTCCCACTCCGTTTCAGTAGGTAGTCTGTATTCAGGCATGATAATCCCCGAACTCCTTTTGGCGAAGACCGAGATGGAATCTCGTTTTTTCTTCCCCTGCAGGGAATCTATTTGTCCGCCATAGATCGATTCCGGCCTGTTCAAATAGGCCTCCGTACTAAAGGTGCCACCGATTTCTCCGGTCACCGCTTTATACTTGGCATCTGAAGCCAGATATCCTTCTCGTTCCAGCATGGCCTCATTTACCCGGTCGGTCCTCCACTCGGCAAACTCAACTGCCTGTATCCAGTTCACACCAACTACAGGGTACTCCGCATAGGCGGGGTGCCTCAGGTAGTTGTTGGTCATGGTTTCGTTAAATCCTAAACGGTTTCGCCATACCAGGGTGTCTGGAAGAGCACCTTTATAGATATTGGCATATTTGGGATTTTCCGGTGGGTATACGGATTTGAGATAATCCAGGTACTCCAGGTACATCACATTGGTTACCTCGGTTTCATCCATGTAGAATGACTGTACGTGTTGCGTGGTTGGTGAATTGTTCCAATCGTGCATCACGTCATCCTGGACCTTTCCTTTGGTAAAGGTTCCCCCTTCAACAAAGACAAGCCCTGGGGCAGTTTCCTGTTCCTTAAAATCGGAATTGTATTGGAATCCTCCTTCTTTGGCATTGATCTTCCATCCTGTTGCCCGCGAAACATTCTTGGAGCTGGAGGACGATTTTTTACAGCTGTTTAGGCTCAGGGCTCCCGCAATTACGGTTAAAGAAAGAAAAACCCTTGTCAATTGTTTTTTCATCTGTATTTAGGACTTTGCATAGGTAAACCGGCTCTTGCGGTTTTGGTTTTCGTTAAATTAAGTGTCGCTTTTGGCTAATAGAACGAGCATTTGTGCATTATATTTTGTTGCCCCAATTTTTTTTTGGTCGCTGGAATGCGGCCAGGTTTTCCGGGGCTCCTGCACAAAGACATAACGGGTTTTGTCCCATATTAGTATACCGGGCTCAGCTTACTAGGGTCCCAACCCGTAATGCCCGGCCTACATGCGATGGTGGATGCTTCGTGCCGTATTTGATCCCTTTTGGATATGATATGGCAGATAAATGTGTATTTTTTCTACCCTTATTATATAAGATATTGGCCAAATGGCCGTTTACTTCTAACAATAGAGGAGGTATATCTGCGTTTAGATGGGATATACCTTATAATAAACAGTATTTGAAATCATGTATATGAACTGGATGAAAAAATTGCCGGCTTTGATCCTTGTTGCGTTCACCTTTACAGGGATAGCTCAGGAAGACAGAGTGATAACTACTGCAGTGCCTTTCTTGACCATTGCTGCAGATGCCCGTGCCGCCGGGATGGGCGATATGGGGGTTGCTACTTCTACCGATGCCTTCAGCCAGCAATGGAACCCGGCGAAATTCGCCTTTGCGGAAAGTCAAATGGGCCTAGGGGTAAGTTATACGCCTTATCTCGAAAGTATCATCACTGATATTTCCTTATTGAGTGGAAATTTTTACAATAAGATCAATGATCAGAGCGCTTTTGCTTTCAGTCTCAGGTATTTTACACTAGGGGAAATAGAGCTGCGTCAGTTTGCCAATGACCCGGGTACGCTGGCTAAACCCAATGAATTGTCTCTGGATGGTTCGTATTCCCTGAAACTAAGCCCTACATTTTCCATGGCGGTAGGAGGCCGGTTTATCAGATCTAACCTGAAACTACCTGAAAACGGGGATGTAGATTCCCAGGCGGCCAGCACCTTTGCTGTGGATGTAGCCGGATATTTTCGATCCAAGGAGATCGCCTACAGCAGTTTTAGCGGTAGGTGGAGAGCCGGATTCAACCTGTCTAACCTGGGCGGAAAGATCAATTATGACGATGGGGGGCAGGAAAACTTTATCCCTACCAATCTAAGGTTTGGAGGTGGCTTTGATTTTATCTTTGATCAGGACAATACCCTGGCACTGACCACGGAATTCAGCAAATTGCTGGTACCCACACCCAAGGATTTTGATGGGGATGGCGACATCGATGCCGATGACAATGCCGAGTACCAGGAACAGTCCTTTTTCTCAGGTATCTTCTCTTCCTTCGGGGATGCTCCGGATGGTTTTAGCGAAGAGCTGAAAGAAATTACCTGGGCTTTCGGCGCGGAGTATATGTACCAGGATGCCTTTATGGTAAGAACGGGATATTTTAATGAGAGCGAAGAAAAGGGATCCCGAAAATTCTTTACCCTGGGTGCCGGATTTAAATTCAGGGCAGCACAGATCGACCTGTCCTACCTGTTCTCGACTTCTCAGGTGAGGAACCCGCTTGAAAACACATTGCGTTTCTCCCTGACCTTTAACCTGGGACAGGAGTTTGTGAACGACTAGACCAAAATAATTATAGGAATGAAAACCTGCTGCCTGGCAGGTTTTCTTATTTTTACCTGATATCCCAGCATTACAAATCATGAAAAAGGAACGCCATTGTTTTGATTATGAAGTATATGATAGCCCGGAGCTACTGAGCGCTGAAGAACAAGGCTTGCTTGCAAAGGCCAGTGAATCCCGGGAACATGCCTATGCACCCTATTCTCATTTTAAGGTAGGTGCGGCAGTATTGCTCGAAAATCAGGAGGTAGTCATAGGCAGCAATCAGGAAAATGCGTCCTTTCCTTCCGGCCTTTGTGCCGAACGTGTTGCCGTATTTCAGGCTGGGGCACTCTACCCCGGCGTCCCTATTCGTGCTATAGCCATTGTAGCAGCCCTTGAGGAAGGGGATTCAGGACGGCCAGCGGCACCCTGCGGGAACTGTCGTCAGGCAATATTTGAATATGAAAAGAACCAAAATACCCCCATTACTTTACTTCTCATGGGGAGTAGCGGACAGCTTATCAAATGCAGGGCAATAGCTGATTTACTTCCCCTCGCATTCGGCAACGATTTTCTGGGATAACGATCCTCAGCAGGACTTCCCAGCCGATTCAGAATCGACTCTTTTATTTAAGGTTTGGTTTTTGCGCATTTCTTTTTCCCATTGGATATAATGTGTATTTTTGTTTTTCGATTTTTCGGCATTGCTTAGGCAGTGGCAGGCAAAATCGATAACCTAAAATTAAACCGGTTCATGGAGAAAGTAACGAAAGAGGTTTACCTGAAGTGGTATGAAGACATGCTGTTCTGGAGGAAGTTTGAAGACAAACTAGCCGCCGTGTATATTCAGCAGAAAGTCAGGGGGTTCCTTCACTTATACAATGGTCAGGAAGCCGTCCTGGCAGGTGCACTGCATGCAATGGACCTCACCAAAGACAGGATGATCACTGCCTATCGCAACCACGTACAGCCCATCGGGATGGGGGTGGATCCGCGAAAAGTGATGGCCGAATTGTATGGCAAAGTAACCGGTACTTCAAAAGGCATGGGTGGGTCCATGCACATCTTTGACAAAGAACACCGGTTTTATGGGGGGCATGGTATTGTAGGAGGGCAAATTCCCCTTGGAGCAGGCCTTGCTTTCGCCGACAAATATTTTAAGAGAGATGCAGTAACCCTTTGCTATATGGGTGATGGTGCCGTTCGGCAGGGGAGTCTCCACGAGACCTTCAACCTTGCCATGTTGTGGCAACTCCCGGTAGTTTTCGTTTGTGAGAATAACGGCTATGCCATGGGTACTTCCGTGGCCAGGACAGCCCATCATGAGGAAATCTGGAAACTTGGACTGGGCTATGAAATGCCCAGTGCTCCCGTAGATGGGATGGACCCTAAGAAAGTAGCTGAGGAAATGAGCAAGGCCATTGAACGGGCAAGGAGCGGGGGAGGACCTACTTTCCTGGAAATGAAAACCTATCGCTATCGCGGGCATTCCATGTCAGATGCACAGCACTACAGGACAAAGGAAGAAGTGGAAGAATACAAAAAGATAGACCCCATTACCCAGGTCAAGGCAGTGCTCCTCGAGAAAAAGTACGCTACAGAAGAAGAAATTAAAGAGATTGATAAAAGGGTAAAAGACAAGGTAAAGGAATGTGAGCAATTCGCAGAGGAATCGGCCTTCCCTCCAAAGGAACAACTATACGATGTAGTCTACGAGCAAGAAGATTATCCATTCTTACCCCATAAATTATAAAAACGATGGCGCAAGTAATCAATATGCCCAGATTGAGTGACACCATGGAGGAAGGAACCGTGGCGAAGTGGCTTAAAAGTGTGGGAGATAAAGTTGAAGAAGGCGATATATTAGCTGAAATCGAGACCGATAAGGCTACCATGGAGTTCGAATCCTTCCACGAAGGAGTCCTGCTGCATATTGGTATACAGGAAGGAGATGGTGCTCCGGTTGACTCACTTTTGGCCATCATTGGTGAGGAAGGGGAAGACATCTCTGCTTTGTTAAATGGTGGCACGGCGACTGAGGAAAAAGATGCTCCCGCCGAAGCTCCGGCTGAAACCCCTGTATCCACAGCAGAAACACCAGCTCCGGCATCAGAAATTCCTGAGGGTGTGGAAATCGTAAAAATGCCCCGCCTGAGTGATACCATGGAAGAAGGAACGGTGGCCACCTGGTTGAAGAAAGTAGGGGATACCGTAGAAGAAGGAGACATTCTGGCTGAGATCGAAACCGACAAGGCCACAATGGAATTTGAATCCTTTTACTCGGGGACCCTGTTGCACATAGGCATAGGTGAGGGAGAATCCGCTCCTGTTGATGAGGTCCTGGCCATTATCGGGCCGGAAGGTACGGATGTGAGTGCAGTGTTGGCTGTTGACACAACCGCTGCCCCGGCAGCCCCTAAAGGTGAAGCGACAGAACAACCTGCAGCTGAACCCACTTCAGAAATGGCAGCTACAGCACCTGCTCCTGCAGGTGATGGTCAGCGCCTCTTTGCTTCTCCCCTTGCCAAAAAGATGGCACAGGATAGGGGGATCGACCTGAGGACGGTCAATGGTTCAGGTGAACACGGCCGGATCATCAAAAGAGATATTGAAAATTACAAGGCACCCGCAGCTGCCGCACCGAGTGAGCCTGCTCAGGCAGCTTCTGCTGCTCCCGCAGTTGCCCCTATTGCACTTCCTGTTGGGGAAGAGCGCTTCGAAGAGGTTAAGAACTCACAGATGCGCAAGGTAATCGCCCGCCGTCTTAGTGAATCCAAATTCACCGCTACCCA
>NZ_CEYNTP010000162.1:0-4414 GCF_982873095.1 Lentiprolixibacter sp.
CGCTTCTACCTCAAGGGTGATTAGGAATTTCGTGCTTACCTCTTCTTTTAAAAGAGGAGGTTCTTTTTTTGGTGATGCAATAGTGTTCATAATACAGGATTTAAGTGATGTATAAGTAGGTGCAAATAAGATGCACACCTACAATTATTGTTTTGATTCGAAATGTAAATTGGACAGGCGACGGTTCTGCAATTTCAGCATCTCAATATTGAAACACAATGATCTAGATCATTTGCAGAGTGCTGTAATTACCTAATTTTATGAGGTATACCTTAAGGTCATGCGCTTTAAAGCACTTATATGGGAACTGCATAGACGGCATGTATTCAAAGCCGGTGTGGCGTATTTGGTCGTTTCCTGGATGATTGTACAGGTATTGGATGTAATGATTCCCGCATTCACTTTGCCCAAGGATCTCATGCCCTTGACCATAGTGGTTTTGATGGTATGCTTCCCGATCTGGCTGGGAATTTCCTGGTTCTACGATATAACCAAAGATGGTATTGTCCGGACAAAAAGAATTGGCGAGGATGAGGAGTTTATTTCTACCAAGAGTGTTAATCTAAACAAAGTGATTATTACCTCTCTCTCTGTGCTTGTCATCTTACTTATTGTGAACACCTTCCGCATGAAAGCGGAAACCAGGAATTTAATGGAGACGGCAATAACCGAAACGGCACCCTACAATTCCTCTATTGCTGTTCTGGCTTTCGTGGATATGAGTCAGGGTCAGGATCAGGAATATTTTGCAGACGGCATCAGTGAGGAAATAACCAACAAACTCAATCAAATTAAGGAATTAAATGTCATAGCCCGGACCTCAGCCTTCTCATATAAGAACAGGAATGTCAACCTTCAGACCATCGCAAGAGAACTGGATGTTGAATACATCCTGGAGGGAAGTGTCCGTGTGTCTGACAATATGTTTCGGATTACAGCTCAGCTTATAGATGGGTCAGATGGTGCCCACATATGGTCAGAAAATTTCGATCGGGAAATAGAGGATATTCTATTAACACAGGATGAAATTGCCAGCATTGTCGCGGAGCGTTTGGAAGTGTCCTTGCTCATTGATGATGTGAGAAGCGGTAAAGTTAATCCTGAGGCCCATGTCAACTACTTTAAGGCCAATAAGGCTTTAAAGGATTACAGCAGGAAGGGTACCCTGATCGCTGACAGCCTGATCCATAAATCACTTGAGCTTGACAATAACCAGGCCTGTTACTGGACAACCCTGGTACAGGTGATCTTTAGTAAAACCTATCACTACTCCCTCATGGAAACCGCACTTGGTCATACCGAGGGCGTAGAGGCCGCCATGAAAGCTATTGAACTGGATCCCCGTAACGCATTGGCGTATTCCTGGCTATCCCGTTTTGAGTGGCAGAACAAAAGAGCAGACCTGGCAGAACAACACTTGATTACCGCTTTAGAATTATCAAACAAAGATCCTTCTATCCTATTCCAGGCTGCAAAGTTCTCCCTGAGAACAAATCAATTGAGTACGGCGAGAAAGTATTTGGACAGATCGATCCTTTTGGATCCGAAAAGCGAGGAGTTCTACGAAGCGAGGGATGTGGCCTATTACACCAGGAGTTTTTTAAACTGGACCCTGGGCAACCTGGACGAAGCTGGCAATGATCTTTTAAAGGCTTATAGCCTGGACCTGCCTGACTATCTTAAAAATTATGAACTGGCCCTCCTGTGCCGGGATCGGGGGCAATATGAAGAAGCTATATCCCGGATGGAAAATGAGAAAGACCCCTATCTCAAAACATTACTGGAATGCAGTATTCTCTATGCCACAGGTAAAAAGACAGCCGCCATGGAGGTCCTGCAGGCGCTGCAAAGCTACCTGAAAAATGGGGATACAAAGATCTTTGAAGTTACTGAGGAAGAGCACAATTATGAAATCGCATGCCTATATGCCTATATGGGAGACACAGATAATGCCTTTGCTTATCTAGATGCATCCTTTGAGACCATTCTGATATGGCCGGATCGGTTTTTCACTACTCCCGAGTTCAATAATTTGCATGGGGATCCCCGTTGGGATGCTTTCCTGATACGCATGGGAAATGTATTTAACTACTCCTTTCACCCGCAAGAGGAGTGAGGGCCATGGTACTACAATTAACTAAAATACCAGAATAAGTTAGCATAGGTTACCCCGTTATAGAGCAACTTAGGGGGGCAGCACTATAGAAAAGGTTATGCCGTACTTCTTATTTGCTTCTTATTCGTAAGGTTTATCCCTTCCGCTTTTTAGGCTTAGTGACATCCTTCCTCCTGACATCCTTGTCTTCCTCCTGATCATCTTTTTTATTCTGGTCTGTGGAAGCATCGGTATCAGCTGACCGTTCATAAAGTACATCACTTTCTGAATCAGTGGTACAAGATGTAATAGAGGAGAGCAACAGGATTGCAAAAACAAACATCACCAGGGTGGTGATCCGGGTAGATTTTTCCATAACAGTAACATTTGAGACAACTTTAAATTAGGAAAAGGTGCTAAAGACTTTTGAGTATACCCGATAAACGGTTCGAAAAGTTCGATAAAATGCTAAAACATCGATGAAATACAAGGTAAAGTATTCATTATCAACGTAGTACAATTCTAACCTTAAGCCTTCATACATGTCGATCAAAATCTAGCTTGAAGACGTAATAGGATTGTCGAATCAGCTGGCAACATCCCGCATTAAACCCAATAATCTGCTTTGCTTTATAAAATATATACAACTAAAAATCCCAGATAGGTGCCTAAAGCATTGCCTAATGTCCCCACAAGAATTGCGGGAAGGATCAATTCCTGGCGTTCAAAGCTCTCTGCCAGGGCAATCGCCGACGTACCCCCGCCAACATTCGCCTGACTCGCGATGGCCACCATGTCCCAATCCCTAAAGAATAACCCGCCGAGCAGTATGATGAGCAAACCGTGAATGAGTACCGCAAGAAATGCAAAGATCAGCAAGGTGATGCCCACCGCTTTCAGCTCTGCCACCGCACTTAACTCACAATAGGCACCAATAACGGCCAGAAATAAGAACACCAGGTAAAGCCCCAGGCTGTGACTGCCGTTAAGTTTTTTCACAAATTTGAGCTGGGCCAATAAGAGGCTAAGGGTAGACAAGGTTAAGATGGATGGGATTTCCGGTACGACTTGCGCAATCAGATCAGCCAGGAAATAAGAGGATACACCCAAAAAAAGCAGCCACATTAGGGAGCTCAGGTCAATGGGATGGTGATAGGTTTCATCGCCTTTCTTTGTTTTGATAGAAATCTTTCGGTCCTTTTTGATATTCTGGAGAACAACAGGAAAGGCCAGAGTCGCGATGATCCAAAGCGTTGTCACTACATTGTCTACTGCAATGGTGCCAGCATATAAAACACTTTGTTCCTGAAAATTATAGGCGATGGCGATGGCGTTGAAGTTGATACTCCCGCCCGTATAGGTGCCGGCCAGCATACCTGCGATGATCCGGGCTTCTTCTCCGAGCACATCACCTGGTGATAGTATCCACCAGCTGATCAGGATACCGGCCACCGTACCCAGTGAACCCATTACAAAAAGTCCAATCATGGGAACCCCTGCTTTCTTCAGTGTAGTCAGGTTGACATCAAGAAGCAGGTAAAAGATGGAGATAGGCGCTATGTAGGTAAAAATGCCGTCATACAAAGGAATGCTATTGGAAGCGGATGGGATGACACCCAGGTTGGCCAAAATTGCCGCAAACAGGATAACCAGCAAAGCGGCCCCAAGTTTCTTGCCCAGTTGGGTTTTAGCCGCGTATACAGACAACAGAACGAGCAGGCACAGTACAGATAGCACATATACCGGCTCAAATATGAATTTCATATCTGTGGCTTTACAAAGGGAGAAAGATAGCCAATTGGATTGAAACACCAGGAGGAGGAACCCACTGCCGTTTAAATTGCCTAAAAGATATCAGCCGTAGAGCTTTTACTGCTTCACATTGATAAGTACGGCCTCACAGCTCTTGAGGTCAGAATTCAAGATGATGTTTTCTGCTGTAGTGCCATCGTTGATCTCAATAGAAACCGTGTTGGGCGGAAAGCGCCCCAGGTTATGTGCGTAGAGGAACAGGTCATTGGGCTTATTAGGATCAAGTTTTACCTCGTAGACCTTTTTCTTATAGGTGAGGGTATGCTTCGCCACCACTGGCTCCCCGTTCAGGTAGATAGAGACCACATCACCATCTTGTCGGCCGTGATCCCACAGGCTAACTTTGATATCTTCGGTATCCACCACAAGTTCTTTGGTGTAGGAAATGCTCCTGCCATCAAAGAAGTTTCTGAGCGCAATAGCTTCTTCCGTTTCCGGGGCTTCAGGTTCAGGTTGTGGGAGCTCCTCCTCTACAGGGTCTTCAGCGGGCGGAAGGACGGTTTCCTT
>NZ_CEYNTP010000162.1:4424-6617 GCF_982873095.1 Lentiprolixibacter sp.
AACAACCACTGGGGGCTCAGGAACCACAGGTGGTTTGTCAACAATTGCTGGTTGCGCAGGGGGAGGTGTTTTCTTTACCGGACGCGGAGCCTTCTCTATGGTGAAATACGAGGTGGCAAATTTAGCGACGTGGTATTTGTTTACCGGAAATTGCTCAATTCCTATTACCTTGTAGTTATTGCCAGCCGGAAGACTCTTGTTCAAAACGATCCCATCCTTAAGCTGTTGGTTTTTATGCGTACCCAGGTCCTGTACTACCATATCGTCCTTAACCAAAAAGAAACGTATGGTCATGTCCGGGTCAATATTGGACGTATCCCATTTGAGCATAACTGGATTGGGAATGGTCCAGACCGTTCTGGAGTTGGGCTCAGTAATCTGGATCTCTGAACGGAACTTTATGCGTTCATTGATACGCGACTGATTGATTTTCTGCATTTCGCCACTAAATTGGCGGTAGGGCACATAAGCAGCAAGACCTACTTCATTTTCAAGCAATTGCTGATAAATGTCTTCAAATAGGGGAAGTGCGTTGACCAGTGGTATTTTGCTGGGATAACGTTTTGCAATTTTATCCAATTGCGCCAATACCCTTTTGGTATTTTTATCCGGGTTAAAGGGTTTTGACTGGGTTACGTCGCGATCTCCCAGGGTTTCCGCATGACGGAGTTTAACGTATCCAAAGCGGTTATCCAAAAACTGAATGGCGTCCTGGTAATTCAATTTCTGTGTCTCCTTATACCTTTGGGCGATCTCATAGGCCTTTAAATATTCTTGTATGCCCTGCTGTATCGTGGCTTTGGCCAGTATATTACTGGTCTCCTGAGGCGCCATTATGGCCTGCTTCAGCATATGGATGAGTAAGTCCCTTGGAATGGCCTGACCAATGTCCGAAAAGCCTCCCTGAAAATAATCAAAGGCCAGGGAAGGGGATTCAAGGAGAACATATTTGTCCTCATTCACGCCAAGCTGGTAGTCTTTGCCATATTTAGAAATTACATCGGAATGGGATTCCGGAGACCAGGGCCCGGCCTGTTCTTCCAGGATCTGCTTGCAAAGTTCAATGGGGTCTTCAATTAGGGATGAATAGACCGATCCCGCACTAAAGCTATGTGCGAGGAACACCGATAAACAGAATAGGGCTAATAAAAATCGATGTTTCATGTGTCTGGTGTAACCCCTGTGCCGGCATCTACCCAAGGTTTAAAAAAACCTGTTGATTTCAGGACAGATACAATCACTGGGATATCCACATAGATAACTCCATTTACCCCATTATTATTATATGGAAGACAAACATTCTGAGAGAATTCTCCTATAGTTCCTACAGGAAGTGAAGAGTAGGAATTAGAACAGAATCAATGGATTATTGACCCTATAGAATTTTAAAAACGAATATGTACCAGGACCACAACAGGCAGAATGCACAAAAGGCATAGAGTATATAGGTGGTTGTGGTACTTTTTTTCACGGTACGTTCAATTGTGGAGACAAGTAACAAAAATCTATCCAGAGCACCGTGGATTACTCCACGTACGGAATATTTTATCGATTTACGACCAAAAATCCGATGAAATACATCGTATTTCTCCTACATTTCACCCGTTAATCGGTAGAAAAGTGCATTTCATCGACAAAAGTAGCTTTTAACCCATTACACGCGCCAAGGCATTGCAAAAAGCGCTTACCTCCTGCATGGTCCCCGTACTGATCCTTGCCCAGTCTAACAGGGGAGGG
The DNA here is from genome assembly GCF_982873095.1 of Lentiprolixibacter sp. NCBI lineage: Bacteria > Pseudomonadati > Bacteroidota > Flavobacteriia > Flavobacteriales > Flavobacteriaceae > Lentiprolixibacter > Lentiprolixibacter sp. Next base: position 6,162 of record NZ_CEYNTP010000162.1, read on the forward strand.
AAGGGTCTGCCAATCAATACCCCTTCGGCCCGCATATCAGCAATTAAATTGCTTATGGGCCTCCCGGACTTAAAGAATACAAAGTTTGTATGTGATCGAATGTAAGGTAAACTGAGTTCATCCAGGCTCTTGTAAATGTGTGTTTTGGCCTCTGCGTTTTTGAGTAGGCTGTATTTGTAGAACTCATCGTCCTTTAGGGCTTCTTTGGCAGCTGCGATGGCCAGCATATTGGTGTTGGCCATAACGGCGGCTTTCAGGCGGGTGGCGATATCTGGTCGCGCTATCAGGTAACCGATTCGCAAACCTGCCAGGCCGTACACTTTGGAAAATGTCTTGGATACAATAAGGTTCCTGCCCTCTTTTACCAACTCCACCATGGAGGGGTAGTCCGGGACCGTAATAAAGTCATAGTAGGCTTCATCGCTGAAAATCAATGCTTTATTATCGTAGCTGGTA
>NZ_CEYNTP010000163.1:0-6602 GCF_982873095.1 Lentiprolixibacter sp.
CACTGGACCAGGGGTAAGATCAAGAAAAAATCGATACATCCCATGCAAAATGGTATCCTCTACCTCAAAGGGGGTGATCTCACGGAAGAGTTACAGGAGTATCAGAATGCCCGGATCTATGCGTTGTCCGACTTCTTTGAAGAGGAATTTTTTGACACCAAAAAGGTGGTATACCTTCCGCTGAAGAAATAACTACTGCAATACAACCATTACCGGTTCCTATCCAAGGAAGGGGTAGCGGTAATCCACCGGGGTTACGAATGTTTCCTTGATAAGCCTTGGGGATACCCAGCGCATCAGGTTCTGTGCGGAGCCAGCTTTGTCATTGGTCCCCGAGGCCCTCGCCCCTCCAAAAGGTTGCTGTCCCACAACTGCTCCTGTAGGCTTGTCGTTGATGTAAAAGTTACCGGCACAATTCTGCAGCGCCCTGGTGGCTTCATCAATAGCGTAGCGATCCGTTGCCATTACGGCCCCGGTGAGGGCATATTCTGAAGTTTGATCTACAAGTTCGAGCGTTTTACCCCAATCCTTATCCTTATAAACATATACGGTGACAACAGGTCCGAATAATTCTGTTTCCATAGTCACGTAATGCGGATCGGTAGTGAGAATTACCGTAGGGGCTATGAAGTAGCCTTTTGATTTGTCGTAATTACCCCCGGCAATGATCTTCGCGTCTTTGTCTTTTTTGGCCCCCTCAATGTAGCCGGCAAGTTTGTCAAATGCCCCTTCGTGAATGACTGCGGTGATAAAGTTGCTCATGTCCTCGGGGGATCCCGGAGGATTAAATGAGGCGACGTCAGCCTTCACGCGCTCCAGAATGTCCTTGGCTGTGGATTCCGGAAGATAAACACGCGATGCTGCACTGCATTTTTGTCCCTGGAATTCAAAAGCACCCCGGGTAATCGCCGTGGCGACCTGCTGAGGGTCTGCGGTGGGATGGGCAACGATAAAATCCTTTCCACCGGTTTCCCCAACAATCCTTGGGTAGGTTTTGTATTTGTGGATATTATTTCCGATTTGTTTCCAAAGGCTCCTGAACACCTCTGTGGACCCGGTAAAATGGATGCCTGAAAAATCCGGGCTGTCCAAAAGGGTATCCGTGATCATTACAGGATCGCCGTAAACCACATTGATCACTCCATCCGGGAGGCCTGCTTCTTTGAATACATCAACAATCACTTTTGCCGAGAACACCTGGCTGTCACTGGGCTTCCATACCACTACATTGCCCATCATGGCCGCACTGGCAGGCAGGTTTCCTGAAATCGCCGTAAAATTGAAAGGCGTGATGGCGTAAACAAACCCTTCCAGAGGACGGTATTCCACCCGGTTCCAGATAGCGTCAGAGGAGTCTGGTTGCTCAGCATAGATCTGCGCCATATACTCTACATTGAACCTTAAGAAATCGATCAATTCACAGGCTGAATCTATTTCTGCCTGGTGGATGGTTTTGGACTGCGCGATCATCGTGGCTGCATTAATTTTAGCACGATATGGGCCAGCGATCAGTTCGGCAGCTTTGAGGAATATGGCTGCCCGCTGTTCCCAGGCCAGGTTGGCCCATTTTTCCCGGGCTTCCAAAGCCGCTGAAATAGCCGATTCTACATGTGATTTTTCGGCAAGGTGGTAATGCCCTACAATATGTTTATGGTCATGGGGGGGCGACATAGGCGCCTTTTTTTCTGTCAGGATTTCATAGCTCCCTATGTACAGGGGCACTTCAATATGGCCTTCAAAATATTGTTTGTACTGTGCTAATACCTCATCTCTTTCCGGGCTGCCGGGGGCATAACTTTTAACCGGTTCATTATACGCTGTAGGTACCTGAAAAAATCCTTTTCCCATGATCGAAATCTGTTTTTTAAAATTTCGTCAAAGGTATGAAATCAGGAAGGCTTTGTGAAAAAAATACGTGTCAAAAGGCGACTTAATTCAGCGCAAAAGGCGCACTGAATTTGAAGGTGGGTACGTACACCCTGAATTTTTCAGAATTGGAAAAGTTTACCATATTATAATGTCCCTTCATGGCCCCTATGGGTGAAGCCAAAAGACATCCCGAACTATAGGTGTGGGATTCCCCGGGCCTGATCACCGGCTTCTTGCCAATAACGCCCTCTCCGTCCAGCACTTCAAATTCGTTAAGCGAATCGAAGATCTCCCAGTGCCTGGAGGTAAGTTGTACCACATCTTTCCCCTGGTTTTCAATGTTTATGGTGTAACCAAAGGCAAAATGCATCTTGTAATTTTTGAAAAATGTGCCTTCGAAAGTAGTGTTTACTGAAATTTTTATCCCTTTGGTGATCTGTGTAATCATGCTTTTCATCTGTAAGCTTTGGCGCTGGTTGGAAGATGCTCTCAACCCTGCGCTAAATTAATCAAATTCAAATCCGGATAGCGCGATTTAACATTAGTTTATATCCGAAACCCGGGCCTGTAAAAGACACAGCAATATACAGTTAGGTAAGAAGAAGGGAAGTAAAAAAATGTTTGTTACCCCAGGTCAGGTGAAAACACTTTTTACATACCGGCAAAATAGAGGGAATGTTAATAATCACCAAGGATCATCCCCAATCTTCGATGTATGCAGGGATTTTACTGACGAGTACCGCAGTCCGCGGTCATTCATCGAATGGGAAGCGCTCCCGGGTAGCGGTGTTGTTGATCTTCACGAGGAAGCCCGGCTAACTTAATTGGTGATTTCGCGGGAATTTGCTGTCCCTACGCCTATGATACTGTCGTAAAGATCCCCGAAGTTTCGGTAGTACACCAGTACGGTATAATTGTTCTCCGTGAAATGAAAGTTCCCACTTACCACATTCAGGGAAACTACTCCCTTATCATTCCTGGTAACATATTTATAATTGTAAAAACCCTGTTTCATCCGGATCACAGCCTCCATATCTCCTGTTTCCTCATTGTAGCGCATCCTGTTGATATCCTCCAGGGCATAGTTATTGAACTTTCCATAGACATAAACTTCGTCCAAACCCAGGGTTTCTGTGTAAGGAAGCACAAAATGCACATCGGTGTATTCTGCTTCCCGGGAAACATCGGTCCCCTGCAGGGTACGGATAACAAAATCCCCGTTTATATCCGGGAAATAGGTGTAGGGAAGATCAAACCGGTACTGGTTGGGAAACAAATAATGCTGGTAGACATCGGTAAATTCTATCCTGGATATGGCCGCAGTTGGGGCACGCAGGTCTTTGGTGTCAAAATTGAGAAACTCATTCCCTCCAAAAAAACTGGTCTCCTGGTCATAGCGATAGACCAGTTCATTCCCCAGAGTAAACTGAGGGGGGATGTTGTAAATAGCCGTAGGCCAGTGATAATTCTGGAGGATGGCCACCTTTACCTCTTTGATGGGGTTTACCAGCGGAAAGCCTGCACTGTTGATAGTGAAATGTACGGCCTGTTTCTGGTTGAAAAACTGGTAATCCCGTGCCCGTTTAACGGTGGCCCCCACCTTCACAAGGTCCTGATAGACTACAAAACGCCTGGAAAACTGCAAATCACCACGTTGATTATATACCTCGAGGACATAATTGCCACTTACCCGCAAGCGTACATTTTCATTGGGGATACTCAAACGGTAGTTGGAATAGGGCTGCAGGGTGTTGTAGCTGTTTCCATAGTCAATGATCCTCTGGTTGTCAAATCCCACCAAATACTGTGACTTTAAAAGTGCCGAAGGGGTCCAGTCGTAATCACAATGCACAATTTTATAGTAGTAATCCTGTTCGTTGGCCAGGACATCGTCAAATTCAAGATAAACAGCTTCCCCCAGTTCCACAATCGGGAACTGATCTTCGGTCTGTCCTTTGAAGATAATGGTCTTGATGTTTTGTGGCGGGTTCACCTCTTCCAGCACCTGGGAATGAAGTGGAAAGGCGAGCAAAATAAGGACCAGCTGTTTAAGATTTAAGCGCATTTAAAGCCAATATATCCCGCAAAGGTAAACAAAATGCATGCCCAAAAAATTACCCTCGGTGTAAAGTCCAAATTTTAGTTAATTATTATGAAAACAATGCATTAAGTACTATTTTTGCTGCTCATTAAACTAACCTAAAGGTTTAACCAGATATGTCCAAAGACATCCGAATTAAAAAAGGATTAAACATTAATCTTGTCGGTGCCGCAGAACATACTACCTCCAAAGCAGCTCTCAGTAACGTTTACGCAATCAACCTTCTCGATTTTTACGGGGTCACCCCCAAATTGCTTATTAAGCAGGGAGAAGAGGTAAAAGCGGGTGAACCGCTTTTTTACAATAAGGACAACGAGGAAATGCTTTTCGTTTCCCCGGTCAGCGGAGAACTTGTTGAGGTGATACGCGGAGCCAGGAGAAAGGTACTCATGCTGAAAATACTGGCAGACAAGGAGCAAAAACACGTAACGCACAAGGCATTGGACCCCAATGCGGCTACTGCAGAAGAGATCAGGGCATTCCTTTTGAAATCAGGTTGCTGGCCATTCATCAAAAGAAGGCCGTACGATTTCATAGCTGACCCAAAAGTGGCCCCCAAGGCGATTTTTATTTCGGCTTACATGACAGCTCCCCTTGCTGCAGACATTAATTATGTGTTGAAAGGCAAGGAAAAAGAAATGCAGGCGGCTTTAACGGCACTCGCAAAGCTTACCCCCGGGAAAGTGCATGTTTCCATTGGGAAAAAATCGGATTCTCCTTTTGCAGAATTAAAAGACATTAGTTTGCACAGGGTAAGCGGACCGCATCCGGCCGGATTGGTGGGTACCCAGATCAATAGGATAGATCCCATAAATAAAGGGGAGCAGGTATGGACACTGGCTCCACAGGACCTCGTTATCATTGGGGAATGCCTCCTTAGTGGGAAGTTCAACGCAGAACGCACCGTGGCCCTTGCCGGGTCTTCTGTGAAAGAACCCAAATATTACACGACTAGGATAGGTGCAGAAATTTCCACTTTTCTCTATGCCAGTGGTGTAAATTCTAAAAACATCAGGGTGATAAATGGGGACGTTCTTACGGGTTCCAAAACGGCTCCTGACGGTTTTCTTGGCTTTTACAACAATACGGTTACTGTCATCCCGGAAGGAGATGACTACGAGTTCTTCGGGTGGAACAAGCCTGTTTTTGACAAGATTTCCACCACACGCGCCCTGACATTTTCCTGGTTGCAACCCAATAAAAAATACGATCTCACCACAAATACAAATGGGGAACACCGGGCCTTTGTGGTAACCGGGCAATACGAAGAAGTCTTCCCCCTGGATATCTTCCCCATGCAGCTGTTGAAGGCCTGTATGGTAAAAGATCTGGATGAGATGGAACAATTGGGATTATATGAAGTGATCCCAGAGGATTTCGCTTTAACTGAATTTGTGTGTACGTCCAAACAACCGCATCAACAAATTATACGTGATGGACTGGACCTTCTTTATAAAGAAATTGGATAATCATGAGTGACAAAAGACTTACCTTAAAAAAGAGACTACATATACTAAAACACCGGTACAGAGGAAAGAAAATGGCGCCGGCCTTTAATGCGTTCCATACCTTTTTGTTCACGCCGAACGAAACAACGCATTCCGGAGCACACGTACGGGCGGCAGATGATTTGAAAAGGACCATGAATACCGTTATCCTGGCCTTGCTACCTGTGCTTTTATTTTCTTTTTTCAATACGGGATACCAACATTATGCGGCCATTGATGCGGCCAATGGCACCCCAAGGGAACTTATGTTCTGGGAAAATTTCCTGACCTGGGAAAACTTCTGGCTGGGCTTCATCAAGGTGTTACCGCTGGTCATCATTTCTTATGGAGTGGGATTATTGGTGGAATTCATATTTGCCGTAATCAAAGGACACGAAGTGGAAGAAGGTTACCTGGTTACCGGGATGCTGGTGCCGCTGATAGTCCCTGTGGACACTCCTTTATGGATGCTGGCCGTTGCCGTCGTCTTTGGTGTGGTGATCGGTAAGGAAGTATTTGGTGGAACCGGAATGAACATCCTAAACCCTGCCCTTACGATCAGGGCGTTCCTGTTCTTTGCCTATCCCACCTGGATGAGTGGAGATAAGGTGTGGGTGCACGGGGCAGTAGAACGCGCTGGTACTCCAGACGCCATTTCCGGGGAAACCATTCTGGGGTATCTGGCCCAAAATAACGCAAGTGAGTTCACCTATTCGGTATCTGACATGTTTTTCGGTTTCATCCCTGGATCTGTAGGGGAAACTTCTGCATTTCTGATCCTTCTCGGAGGACTATTCCTGGTATTTTCCAAGATTGCCAGCTGGAGGATCATGCTCAGTGCAGTAATCGGATCCCTGGTAATGGGCCTCATTTTCAACGGTGTGGTTGAGGCCGGTTGGATTACAGAAAGCAGCACCTTCTACGGATTAATGAGCTTTGATTACTGGAAGCACCTCATTGTTGGCGGACTTGCCTTCGGTATTGTCTACATGGCTACCGACCCGGTTACGGGCTCCCAAACCAACAAGGGGAAATGGATCTACGGGTTTTTGATAGGATTTATCTCTGTCATGATACGGGTTTTCAATCCTGCCTATCCGGAAGGTGTATTCCTCGCAATTCTCCTGATGAATGTGTTCGCACCA
>NZ_CEYNTP010000164.1:0-6579 GCF_982873095.1 Lentiprolixibacter sp.
GCTTATTTTGGGGCAAGTACAGGAGCTGCTTCTGCATTGGGTGCCGCGGCATATTTTGGGGATTCCATCTCTTCCGTGGTTTCACGTGGGGGAAGGCCAGACCTTGCCCTGGCTATTATGGAAAAGGTATTGGCCCCTACACTCTTCCTTGTAGGTGAAAGGGACCATATGGTGATAGGACTTAACCGTCAGGCCTTTGACCGTTTAAGCGCAGAGAAGCAACTTGAAATCATACCGGGGGCCTCCCATCTTTTTGAGGAACCCGGAACCCTGGAAGAAGTAGCCCGTTTGTCTGCATTATGGTTTAATACATATTTCAAACAGCCATGAGTTACCTCTATAATAATCGCGCGGATGCAGGAAAACAACTTGCGGAGGAATTGAAATCCTTTTCTAACGAGGCCGTTGTGGTTTTGGCCATTCCACGCGGTGGGTTGCCTATTGGGGCAGAAGTAGCCCTGGCCCTCAATGCTCCCCTCGATGTGGCACTAACCAAGAAGATAGGACATCCGCATCATCGTGAATATGCCATTGGTGCCGTTAGTTTGGAAAGTGTTGTCCTGAGCGATACGGCTACCATTCCTCAGGAGTACATTGAAAGTGAAACAATACGCATCAGAGAAGTGCTCAGAAAAAGACATAATGCCTATTATAAGAACCGAAGGCCAGTTCCATTGAAGGATAAGGTTGTAATTGTTGTAGATGATGGTATAGCAACTGGAAATACCTTATTGGCTACGGTACAATTGGTAGCTAAACAACAGCCCATGAAGATAGTGGTGGCTATTCCTGTAGCCCCCCGGTCTGCAGTAAAAATGTTGGAAACCACACCACAGGTAGATGAAGTAGTTTGCCTGGCAACCCCGTTAAACTTCATGGCAGTAGGGCAGTTTTACCTGCACTTTTATCAGGTTTCCGACGAGGAGGCCATTAAGATCCTGGAAGATACCAACAAGGCTACCCTTTGATCACCGCCATAGGCCTTAATTTTGCCACCCTTTTGGCTATACCCGAGGCGTGTACCGTCTCTACGACCTCATTCACATCCTTATAGGCTACTGGGGCTTCTTCGGCAATACCTTTAAAGGATCCGGCTTCTACATAGATGCCGCGGGAAAGGAGTTCTTCCTTTAAGACCGGGGCATTGACCTGCCTTTTGGCGGCAGTACGGGATAATCTCCTGCCAGCACCATGGCAGCAGGACCCAAAGGTAGTCGCCATACTTTTCTCTGTCCCCGCAAGGACGTAGGAGCAGGTACCCATACTTCCCGGTATGATCACTGGTTGCCCAGCTTCCTGATACGCCGCCGGTAGTTCTGAAAAGCCAGGCCCAAATGCCCGTGTAGCCCCTTTTCGGTGTACGATCATAAGCCTGGTTTCACCACCTGTTTCATGTTCCTCGAGCTTGGCAATATTGTGAGCTACATCATACATGAGCCTCAATTTTCCGCCTTCGGCACCAAAAACCTGCTTCCAGGCCGTCCTGGCTTCCCAGGAGATGATTTCCCGGTTGCACCAGGCAAAGTTTGCTGCGGCACACATGGCCTTGAAATAGTTTTGCCCTTCTGGTGAGTCGAAAGGAACACAGGCCAATTCACGGTCGGGGACCTTGATCCCGTACTTCTCCATAGCTGACATAATGATTTTTATATTGTCCGTGGCGACCTGGTGTCCCAGGCCTCTTGAGCCTGTATGGATCAGGATGACAACCTGACCTGTTTCCAGGCCAAAGGCCTTGGCAATTCTGTCTTCAAAGATCTCATCAACGTAATCTACCTCTACAAAGTGATTACCGGAACCTATAGTGCCCAACTGGTCTTTTCCCCTGTTTTTTGCTCTTTCTGATACCAATCTGGGATCGGCCAAGTTGAGTTTTCCATTGCTTTCCATATACCTGAGGTCATCCGCTTCGCCATAGCCATGAGCTACAGCCCATTCTGCGCCTTCCTTCAGTACCTTGTGCAGCTCACGGGAGGATAGAATAATTTGCCCGCCTTTCCCCATCCCGGATGGAATTTGTCTGTACATCTCCTTGGACAATGCTTCCATTTGGTCTTCAACTTGATGGCGCTTTAGAGAGGAGGTCATTAACCTTACCCCGCAGTTGATATCGTACCCGATACCCCCGGGGGAAATCGCCCCATTAGGATATGTGGTTGCTGCTACTCCACCAATAGGAAATCCGTAGCCTTCATGTACATCCGGCATTACCATGGAAGCGCCTTCTATTCCCGGCAGGGAGGCTACGTTGACAAGCTGGGCCAGGGAACGGTCTTCCATGATCTCATCCAGCAGTGTTTCGGAAGCCAGGATTCTGGCCGGCACACGCATATACTGCGGCCTGAAAGATTGTGGGATCTCCCAGAGGTAATCGTTGATTTTTTGTATGTGCTGTTTGGTGATCTTCATCCTCTATATGTCAAATACGATCCGGGTTTCCCATTTGTTATTGGCGTTCTTGGCCACCTGTGCTTCGTGGTAGGTCACGGCTTTTATTTCTTCATCAAGTGTTGTCAGCTCTGTTCCTAAAAGGATGGCTGAGAATTGGTATTTACTGATTTTGACGTCCTCCATCTCGCAGAACAATGCTTTCTCGGTAAAGCTTATTGAGAGTACTTCAGAAAGGAAATCTACAATAAGGCAGGTGAGATCAGGGGCCGAAATTGAAATTACCGCCCGCTTGCTCAACTCCTTTACTTTGCCGCAACCCTGCTCGCTCAGGATGCGGGACATGCCCATTAATCCTGCCTGGAACAGTTCCCCCAGGGAATCTCCTTCAATGTTCATTCGGATATCTGCGGTATGCGGCAAATACTCAATTTTCATTTCTTAGTTGCTTTCACCACCACAAAGGAGCCCGAACCATAACCTTCGGTTGGCAATTGCGTATCGGTGATATCATCTAATTCGCCAAAGAGGGTTTGATAATAGGAGCTATTTCCAAATCCCGTCTCAGTGAGTACACTCTCGATGCGCCGTACAGAATAAAAGGAAGCCTTCTGGTAAAATGTGCTCCGCTCCTTTTTATCCAGGTAGCTTTGTGCGATAGGCTGTTCCTTGTCCAGGAATCCGATAATTATGGCACCTCCCTTTTTCAAAACACGGTTAGCCTCTTTAAAAGCCAACTTCAGCTGATCCAGGAAACATATGGTAACAAAGAGGACAAAGTCAAACTGCATGTCTGCATAGGGCAGTTTTTCTGCAACGCCAGGCATGACTTCGATTCCCCGTTGCTCTGCTTTTTCGGCCATCGCGGCAGAGGGTTCTACCCCTTCCTTAATACCCAGGGCTTCGGAAAACCTTCCTGTACCCAGGCCTACCTCTATTCCCCTGAGGTTCTCAGGGAGGGTTTCAAATTGTGCCCGAAGGGCGCTTACTTCCGATTCAAAAACTTCCTTATGGTCTTCATACCATTGTTCATAATCGGAGACATTGTTTTCAAATACTGTGGTTATTGCCATGATATTTTGTTTACGTTTATACCAATATGCTTAGAATACTGCGGTTATGAAATGATTTTGGTCAGACCCCCCCAGGTTTACCAGGTCCACAAAAAAAGCACAGCGGTTAGACTGTGCTTTCCGGGGGAACGCTGCCTTGCTATGGTGTATCAATTATACCAAAGCAGACTTTTGCATTAACCCGGTATTCTTGAATAGCATTGTTCTCAACGGTAACCTGCATTTCCTGAACATAAACCGAGCGAATGTCTTTGATGGTTTTGGAGGCTTCCGTTACTACATTCTTGAGGGCATCTTCAAAACTCACTGTAGAGTTTCCCAAAATTTCGACGACTTTTAAAACAGACATATCTTGATTTTTTATGATTATTCCGCAACAAGGTAGGATAGACGAAAGGAACCTGAAATGACGGTGCTCAGTTGGGTGTTTTTATCTGCCTGGTGGATATTGCTTCAGTATGCGCAGTGCCCTTAGCGTGTTCCATCGACTGGGAAGCCCGGCTTGTTCCATATCGAAATGAGTTGCTCCCGGCAGTTTCGCCTGTAGTTTCCATTTCCCGTCTTTTGTCCTTTTGCCAATCATTTGATGCATAGCTTCCAACATGCGTTCGTCCCACGGGAATCCGGCAATCTGGAACAGGTCCAGCGCACTGAAGATATCGTACTTCCATCGTCTGGGAACGCGCATTTTCAGGAATTCCGGATGAATGATTTTTCCGCTGCGATCTGATCGGAACAGCCTGTGCACCAGTAAAAACTCCCGGGCTGTACCCAGGGCCCTGAGGATCTCTTCTTTTCTGTAGCTGTACCCATTATTAAGGAATTCTGCCAGGCCTTCCATAACGGATAAGGTGGTGTGCATGGAGCTGTGCACGGCTCCTGAGCGGTTCGACCAACAATTGAAACCACCATCGGCCATTTTTTGGCCGAGGATAAAATCCACCACTGATTTCAGGTCCTCTTCCGGCGTATCGAAATAGCTGGCGTAATTGAGGAACATACCGCTTACGCATACTTCCCCCGTTGAAATACTAACTGCGGGATTTATCCCCCCATCGCTGCTTTTGTTCTGGCTAACGATCATCTGGATGCTTTCCCTGATCGGGGGGATGTCTTTTGAAATGTTGAGGTGCTTAAGGTCCAGTAAGGTGTAATGTGTGGACGTCCATTTGGGCTGATAAAACTTTCTGCCCCAATGGCCGCTGGCCTTCCTTTGCGAGAGAAAAGCCAGTCCCCAGCCTTCTCTGGATATTCTGGATTGCAAATCGGTTCTCTCTTCACCCAGCAAATCCCGGCAGGTCTGGTATTGAATGGCCACATCACCATCCAGCAACCACGAGATCACCGTGTTGATAGCTCCTTTTTTATACATGTTCCAGCGAGATCTTTTTTCGCTTAATACCGGTAAAGCGCGTTAATCGGTCGCTTCGGGTAGGGCATTTCTTGCTCCTCGAGTAAATACACCTGTCCACCTTGCATAAAAGTATCCAGGGCTACCTTGTTCAATATGGAGGTATTACCAGGAGTTTTCTCTGCATCCAGTATCAGGCATTTTTTAGGGCCATAGGTGCCAAAAACATCGGTTCCCTTCTTGATGAACAGCGAAGCTACCCTGCCGTTTTCCGCGGCGAGGACAATATCTGAAATTTGATGTGAAGTGGATTCCAGATGTGCCTGATCCCGGTATCTGGTGACCTTTTCGTCCTGTGTCTTCCTGAAGAATGGAGCAATCAACTTCCAGGATTCCTTATGCAACTGCCCTTTGTTCTTAAACTCAGGATCCCCGATCAAAGGCGTTTCATAAAGGGTGGGATAGGTGTTTACTTCACGGTAGAGGGAGTACCATCGTGTGACCCCGGCGATGACCAGGGGTGCAGAATTAGAGTCAACCACCTTGTTGACACCTTTGTCTATTTCCTTGAAGAATTTTACAAGCTCTTTCTTCTCATCATCCTTACCTTCTCCATGTCCGTGGTAAGTGCCCTGATAACCGGCCTGCCCTGTCCGGAATTGGAGGGTTTTCTGTTCATAATCATACCCTACAGCTTCTTCAAGGAGCTCAGGGGCATGCGTCTCAACAAACAGGTCTTGCATTCCAAAGCGATCCGCCAGATAGAGTTTAACGTGGTCCCTGCTGAGTTCAAGAAGATAGTAATGTCCATTTATGTCATAGAGCGACAGCAAAGGCAACATGTAGAAGTGGTCCCCTACATAGCTCAGGGTCTCAAAAGGGATTGGTAGTTGATAGTAGTCCAGACCCTTCTCTTCATTTAAAAAGACGACTAGCCCATCACTTGGATTTCTCCAAAGTTCACGATCGGCAACCAGGCCCTTCAGGGGAGCCAGGTAATCTGCTATCTTCTGATCATTCAGGCCGTGCTGATGTAAGGTTTTTTCGAGTTGATGTATCTGGGTTTTTAAGGTAGCCGGACCCATCTCCAGGTTTTGTTCCTTACCCTTCTTAAACATGGGTAGGTAAAGGGTAATTGAATGGGGATAACGAATGCCTGCCAGACTTTTAAAAACGTCAAGGGGCAGGGGGTGCTTAAGATTTGAACGCATGGTCTCTACTTTTTCTCCAAAGTAGCCAATGCGCTATTATTTTAAAATGATTTGCATCAGTTGATAAGTGTGCTTTGAACCCCTTAACTGACCTGGGTATTTTTTAACAGTAAAAATTCACTGACATTGGTCATGTCAATAGCCCCAACGAGCCTGCCTTCCGGATTAATGACCGGGAAAAAGCGTTGTTTTTCACGGGCGACCAGTTCAAAGAATTCCTTCAGAGGGCCATCTTCCAACATTACATGAAAGCGGGTACTCATAAAATCACGCACCAATAGGGTCCTGTTTTTACTGCGATTGATGATTTCCTTGTGAAAGATGATGCCGGCGATGTTGTCGTTTTCCACAACTACAAAGTCCTTTTCAGTGCTGGCCAGCAATAACTCGATTACCTGTTCCATGCTATGCTCCGGAGAAATTGTCGTAATCTGGGTGAGCATCGCATCTTTCACAAGATGTCCCTCCAGGAGGGTGGTTTGCTTTACCATTTGGTTCTCACCATAGGCCCCGATAAATATGAATAGGGCAATCAGGACCAGAAAAGGATTGAAAA
>NZ_CEYNTP010000165.1:0-6395 GCF_982873095.1 Lentiprolixibacter sp.
CTTAAGGTAGGCAATGGTGGTATCAGTGATTCTTTGCAGCAGGTCATGTGCCGCTTCAGGTTGGGTAAAGCAAAATCCTTTGGCCTTGTCAAATGTTTTGGACCCCTGTCCTTCAACACAGTAGCACAGTAGCGTCCATGGGGCACCTGCAAAACCAATTAGGGGAATCTCATCCTGTAGTTTTTCCTTGGTCATGCGAATGGCGTCCATGACATAACCGAGTGCATGTTCCACCTCCGGGATAACCACTCTTTCCAGGTCGCTTTTTTCCCTGATGGGATGGGGAAGGTAGGGCCCGAAACCGGGTTTCATTTGCACTTCTATGTCCATAGCCTGTGGGATTACCAGGATGTCACTAAACAAAATAGCGGCATCCATACCATAGCGCCGGATTGGCTGAACGGTAATTTCCGAGGCCAGTTCAGGGGTCTGGCATCGTGTAAAAAAATCGTATTTCTCCCGGATGGCCATAAATTCCGGAAGATAGCGCCCTGCCTGTCGCATCATCCACACCGGAGGCCGGGAAACGGTTTCACCGCGAAGTGCACGTAGAAATAGGTCGTTCTTTATAGCCATAATTAATTCTTCTTTTTGTTGTTGTAGGTGTCAATAAGCAGTTGCAGCACAGCCTCAACTGAGGGAGATGCAGCGACCTTTACGGGAAAACGCGTATTCCTTGCTGCTTCGGCCGTAGTAGGACCAATACAGTAGGCGGTTCCGGTACGCGATGGGTTTTTCATCGCAAAGCTTTTCACCGCACTGGGACTAAAAAACAGGTAGCCGTCATATTCCCGGTCAAAGGCCACGGGGTTTAAACTGGTCTCATATACCACAACCTCCTGGAAATCGATCTTGTGCTTTTTCAGTATACTTGGTAGTTCCTCACGTCTTTTGTCCCCGCAAAGGAATAGAAAGGCTTTTTGGGGATGCTGCTCCACCAGATAATGTGCTAAGGCTTGCGCATTTTTTTCACAGTGTTGTACACCAATACCGGATCGTTCGAGCAGCAGGGCTGTTTTTTCACCCACGCAAAAAGCTTTTTTTTCCAGGAGCGATGCAGGCTCGGCTGCACCTTTTAAATGGGCCAGCAGGCTCCTCACCGCATTCTGGCTTGTAATCAGGAGGTAGTCAAAAGCCGTGTTCAGCGTAAAGGATTTATAGGAAACAGAAATGCCCTCATATTCCTCAAGCATAATGTTCAAGGGATACAGAAGCGCCTTCTGTTGCTGTGACAGTATTTTGGTCGACAGGATCCTGATCATTTGCTGAGGTGCTCTTTTATTTCCTTCATGATTTCTTTCCCCCCTTGTTCCAGCACTTCCTTGGCATAGCGTTTGCCAAGATCAGCGGCTTGGGAAACATGGTCTTCCTTTGAAATATAAATCCGTTTTTGTCCGTCAGGGGTAAGGAGGACCCCTTTAAAAATAAGGGTATTTCCCTCTATTCTTGCCAGGGCACCAATTGGGGCAGAGCATCCACCTTCCAGGGTGCGGAGGAAATCGCGTTCCACTTGGGTGCATGTTTTGGTTTCGGAATGATTCAGGCCACTTACCTTGTCCTGTGTTGATTGACTTTCTGAGGAAGTAACCACGGCGATTGCTCCCTGAGCCGGTGCCGGGATCATCCATTTAAGCTGGGTGGCACCTTCAAGGTCCAGTTCTAGGCGCTCCAGGCCTGCGGCAGCAAACAAGGCGCCATCCCACGTATTCTCTTCCAGCTTTCTCAGGCGGGTTTGTACATTGCCCCTCAGATCGGTGATCTCATGATTGGGATACCGGTGCAACCATTGGGCCTGCCTTCTCAGGCTGCCTGTTGCGACAATCCCTTCCTCATTCAGGAAGTTGAGCCCATTGTGGATCAGAACGTCGTGGGGGTTGCCACGTTCCAGAACAGCACCAAGCTGTAACCCTTCCGGGAGCTGTGTGGGCATGTCCTTCATGGAATGTACGGCCAGGTCGATTTCCCCTTTCAAAAGGGCTATGTCGAGTGCCTTGGTAAATACTCCGGTTACGCCAAGTTCATACAGGGGTTTGTCCAATACAATATCTCCGATGGATTTGATGGGAATAAGTTGGGAGAGCGTACCCTGTTTCTCGAGGGCATTTTTTACCAGCGTGGCCTGCCACAGTGCCAGTTGACTGTCACGTGTGCCAATTTTCAGGGGATTGTTCATGGGGTGTCCACTTCAAGCTGAAATACCTTACGGATCAATTCCAGGCTGTCATCCGTATCGATATCTGCTTCTTTCAGGTGGTTGGCAAAATGCCTGGTGATCTTCTGGATGATGCGATCTGAAACCAGATCTGCTTGTGTAGTGTCGAAATTCTGATGTTTTCTGGATTGAAAGTCGAGCTCCTCTTCTTTCATGCTCCTCAGCTTTTCCTTCAGGGCTTTTATGATAGGGGCAAACTTTCGGGATTCCAGCCAGTTGGTGAATTCCTCCTGTACTTCACGTATGATCTCTTCCGCCTGTGGGATATACTGCCGGCGCCTTTCCAGGGTCTTGTCCGTAATTTTCGAAAGGTGATCGAGATGCACCAACGAAACACCATCTAGTTGATTGACACCGTCCGATACATTTTTGGGAACAGAGAGGTCCAGCACCAGGAGCGACTTCTTAGTTTGTATCATTTCCGGGGTGATGGTAGGGGACTGGGCACCGGTAGCAACGATAAGCACATCGGTTTGGCTGATTTCCTCTTTGATCGCTGAGAAGTCTTTTACCACCAGGTGAAATTTTCCTCCAATTTTTTCTGCCTTATCCTTGGTGCGATTGATCAGGGTAATATGGGAATTATGGGTGTGTTTTACCAGGTTTTCACAGGTATTGCGACCTATTTTTCCCGTTCCGAAAAGCAGGATATTCTTTGAGGAGATGTCCGAAATATTATTAAGTATGTACTGCACAGAAGCAAAGGCCACCGAAGTAGCGCCACTGGAGATTTCCGTCTCGTTCTTGACCCGTTTGCTTGCCCGTATGACCGAGTTGCACAACCTCTCCAGGAAATGGTTGGTCAATCCGTATTTTTTCGCTTGCAGGAAGCTTTTCTTGATTTGGCTGATAATCTCAAAATCCCCTAAAATCTGACTGTCCAAACCGGTCCCCACCCTGAACAGGTGATTGATCGCTTCATAATTCTTGTAGACATAAGCCACCTGTTCAAATGCTTCCATACTGCCGGGAGTACCTTCACACAGCAGCTTGATCAGTTGAAAAGGGTGTTGGGCAAAACCGTACAGCTCTGTGCGATTACAGGTGGAGATCACCAGAAGGCCGTCGACACCTGTTTCGCGGGCCCGGATTAGCAAACGCTCGGATGCAGCCTCGTCCAGACTGAATTGCCCGCGGACATCGGCATTGGCATTCTTGTAGCTCAGCCCTACTGTGTAAAATGAATTATGCCTGGAGATGTGGTATTTCTTCATGTACCCGTTAACTGTCGACAAAAATAATTGGGTATCCGGGAGAAAAATAACGCTGTAGGTGCAAATAATAACGGTTTAAGTTTTTTATTGCCGCAGAAGCTCTTATCTGTTTAAATTCAGCTACATTTGCGATAAACAAAGGGAATACCAACTAATTTATTTAGAACAATTCTAAATAACTGATTTATGAAAGCACATCCTGGCTTGTCGAAAAATATCGCTGAAGGTTCATATCGCGCACTGCCATTTGATGAGGATGGCTACATCCTTACCATGGTCAATGCGTCCAATGCCATTCAGAAAGTTACACGAGAAATCGACCGGTCTTTCATACAGATACATTTTGGGTTAAAAGGAGGCGGAAAGTTTATTTTCAATGAGGGCCGATACGCCCTGGACATTGCAGAGAGTAGTTCACTGCTGCTCTACAATACGGAGACCGATCTGCCTATGCACCTGGAGCTGCGGCCGCATTCCCAGATGGTTTCCCTGATCATGACCATCCGGAGCTTTCATGCGCTGTTCTCCACAGAAGCGGGGTATATTCCTTTCCTTAGTGAGGAGAACAAGGATCGTAAGTACTACGCCCAGGATCCCATTTCCCCCGGGGTGACCATTATTCTCAACCAGATAATGAATTATAACCTGCACCCTTCGGTAACCCCCCTTTACCTCAGGGGAAAGGTCTATGAACTTATCGCCCTCTTGTTCAACAGGAATGAGGAAACGTCCCTGGAACAATGTCCGTATCTGGTAGATGAAGACCACCTGAAACGCATACGCAGGGCCAAGGAAATCATCATTGAGAACATGGCGGAACCTCCGGGCCTGAAACCACTGGCTGAAGAAGTTGGCCTCCCGCTGAAAAAATTGAAAGAGGGCTTTAAACAGGTATATGGGGATTCAGTTTATAGTTTCCTGTTCGACTACAAGATGGAATATGCCCGCAAGATGCTGGAGTCCCAGAGGTTCAATGTGAATGAGGTAGGCCTCAAAGTGGGCTACAGCACGGCCAGTCATTTCATTGCAGCATTCCGGAAAAAGTTCGGTACCACGCCCAAAAAGTACATGATGTCATTAGCCGGATAGTGCCATCCCGTCTCCGGCCCACACAATTTTCCGATATTTAGTCTCGAAAACCAAGACCAAGCCTATGAACCTGAACCAGGTTACTGTGCCGGCCCTGGATGTGGCAAGGGCCATTTCTTTTTACCAAACCCTGGGTCTTCAGTTAATTGTGGAAGCCCTTCCCGGCTATGCCCGATTTGAATGTCCCGAGGGAGAGGCTACTTTTTCCATACACAAGGTAGACCAGCTTCCCGGAGGGGATGGTGTACACCTGTACTTTGAATGCAGGGATCTGGATGCAGAGGTAAAGCGACTGAAAGCCGCAGGAGTTAAGTTTGTTTCCGGACCCCGGGATGAACCCTGGCTTTGGCGTGAAGCGCGTTTATCAGATCCGGACCACAACCATATTGTGCTTTTCCAGGCCGGTAAGAACAGGAAATATCCCCCCTGGAGGCTTGCGAAATAAACAGGGATGGTTTGGACAAAGTCCTCAAAAAGTAGGTCGGGCGATCAGAATGCCGATATTATTTTTAACACCGGTCAGGTAGTCGGTCAAGGGGAGTTTACTCAATTCTACCTGTCCCTTAGAGGAGGCGTGCAACAGATAGATCCTGCCATCTTGCTCCCTGCTGGCAATCCCGGTATGGGTGACATCCAGTCCGTCTATCGATGTAGCCAGGGCGATAATATCCCCATGCCTAATGAGCTGCTCCTGTTTCGCTATAGCCGATCTGGGTAAAAAATACACGGGCTGGTCTTTCAGGGCGAGCTCGATGCGGGCCATTTCCTCATAGTTCTCCTGAGATTTAAGGTGCGGGTAAAGATCCCTGTTGGTGGTCATGAAGTTCCTTGCTTTTTCCATAGGTACACCCCCAAGGTACTGGGTGACTTCCTTAACCCATCCCTTCTTTTCATTATCGGCGATCCATTCAGAGAAATAATGCAATCGGGAAGCATAGCCCGAGATGCCGCCATTGCGGTAGCGGATATTTTTAAGGACATCAATATAGGTCTCAAAAGTGGGTTCCCCCTTATTAAAAATAATGGCAAATGCCAGTACGTTCTCCACAAATGTGGTGCAATCCAGCCCGCTAAGGTTGATGACCAGGCTTTCTGATTCAGCAACTTCCAGGGTCCCGGCTACATAGGGTGTGCCGATAAAGGATTTGCCTATGCTCACGAGCAGTTCCCCCGGGTTTTGCGCATTGTGCTGTTCCAGCTCAATGATCTTATTTTCAAAGGCGCTCTTGTCTTCGGCGGAACAGACCAGGCCCTGGGAAAAAGACAGATTCCCCAGAAGCATCGCCAATCCCAAAATGAAGTTTTTCATGGTTGTATATCGATAGTGTTAGCTACAATCCGAGATAGCCATAATCCCGGGCCCTGTGGTTCCTGCCCACCAGAGCTCGTTTACGGTTGCGCAGCAAGAATTCCTGGGTCACATACTCCAGGCCCTCCTCCAGGGATTCGGTGTCGGGGAGGCGATATCCTTCGTTCTTGAAGGCCGGAACTGTTGCCAGCCCTTTTTCCGGCTGTTCGTAGGTTACAATGTGGATCCTGTAAGCCTTATCGTAATCCATTTTACTGCGGAGTTTAAAGTAGAAGGCCTCATAGCTCTTTCCATCCTGTTCCAGGACTTTGTTATCCACATAAACCACCTTGTCCTCGGCAGGCAGAAATCTGCGGTCCTCGAAAAGTGCTGCTTCGGCCAGGGCTTCCTGGGTGAGATAATCTTCCGGAAAGAGATAGGTTTTGCCAATCTCCTCCAGTTTCCTGTACATCAGCAGCCTGCTGTTGATGTCCCCTGCAAGGGAATCAATAAGGGACAGTGGCGCATGTTCGTCGTTCAGGGCATAGCGCTGGGCGTAAGTGGTTTTGATATCCGGATCCTTTACAAGGGA